>JBBQPD010001130.1:0-2009 GCA_038331535.1 Gemmatales bacterium
AGCGCCTCGCACACACCGATCATCGTCGTGGCGATGAGGATCTGATTCACCATCTTCGTGTGCTGCCCCGCCCCGGCAGCGCCCTGGTGAATAATCGTCTTGCCCATGCACTCGAACAGCGGTTTGGCCGCCTCGACCGCCTCCGCGTCGCCGCCGACCATGATCGACAACGCCGCGTTCTTCGCCCCCACGTCGCCGCCCGACACCGGGGCGTCGACCGCGGCCACTTCTTTGTTTTTGGCGGCTTCGTAAATCTCGCGGGCCAGCGACGGTTCGCTCGTGGTCATGTCCACCAGCAGCGTTCCCGGCCGGCTGCCCGCCAGCGCGCCCTGAGTGCCGAGGAAGACCTCGCGCACGTCCTTCGGGAAGCCGACGATGGCGAAGACCACGTCGGAGCGCTCGGCGACGGTGCGCGGCGTGTCGGCCCAGGCGGCGCCGGCGTCGAGCAGCGGCTGGGCCTTCTCCTTGGTGCGGTTGTAGACCGTGGCCTGGTAGCCCTTGGTCATCAGGTGCTGGCACATCCAGCGGCCCATGACGCCGGTGCCGATCCAGCCGATCTTCGTCTTGCCTGGTTCCGCCTTGCTCACCGCCATTGGCTGCTCCGTGTTGGGTGGTCGCTTGCGGCTTCGCGGCTACTTCCGCGAAGCCGCAAGCGGCTGTCGATTGATGTAGCCGGCGCGGCGGGGCGCGGCAAACGCTTACGAGCCGCGACCGTCAGGGAGCGCTCCCGGACGGTCGCGGCTCGTAAAGCGTTCTTCGGGAACAGCCCCTTATAATTCCCCTCGGAGAACCAACCATGTCCGCCGTGCCGCGCCTGCGCTCGCCGATCGTCCTCGTCCACGGGCTGTTCGGTTTCGACCGCCTCCATGTGGGGCCGTTGACGCTGTTCGAGTATTTCCGCCATATTCCCGCGGCGCTGCGCGCGGGCGGCAACCGCGTTCTCGTCGCCAGGCTTAGTCCGACCGGCGGCGTCGAAATGCGGGCGCGGCAACTCAAACAGATGCTCGACCGCGAAGTGCCGCACGAGCCGGTCCACCTCATCGCCCACAGCCTCGGCGGTCTCGATAGCCGTTACCTGATTACGCACCTCGGCATGGCGCCGCGCGTGCTGTCGCTGACGACCATCGGCACGCCGCACCGCGGCACGTCCTTCGCCGACTGGGGCGTCAAGCGTTTCGCCCGGCTGGTTGGCTCTGTCTTTGAGTTTGCGAACGTGTCGTACCAGGCATTTTTCGACCTGACGCGCGAGAGCTGCCGCCGCTTCAACGACGCGACGCCGGACGTGCGCGGCGTGCGCTATTTCTCGGTCGCGGGGCGGATGCGCCCGCGCTGGCAGGCACCGTACTGGTGGCCGTCGTGGCGCGTGGTCGAGAGCGCAGAAGAGACGAACGACGGCGTCGTGTCGGTGAAGTCGGCGCAGTGGGGAGAATGGCAAGATGTGTGGGACGGCGACCACTTCGAGCTGGTCAACTGGCCGTGGCCGCTGGCGTCGCGGACGCACGGCGACGATCGTGTTGCGGAGTATGTCAACCTCGTGCGGCGGCTGGCGGAGGAGGGGTTTTGATTTGCCGCTTGCGGCTTACACGTGGTTTCAAAACCCTTGTAGGGCAAGCTTTAGCTTGCCACACTGCGGGCAAGCTAAAGCTTACCCTACGTTTTGAAACGGCCGCTAAGCCGCAAGCGGCAACCATACCTGAAAACATGCCCCGCCCTCGGCCGGCGCCGGTCCCAGCGCCAGCTTGCCGCCGAGCAGCTGCGCCCAGCGCCGTGCCAGCGCCAGCCCCAGGCCAACGCCGCCGGCAGTCACATCCGCGGTTTGGCCGCGACGAAACGCCCGGAAGATCGTCCGCCCCTCGCCGGCCGGGACGCCGGGACCGTGATCCACCACCTCGAAGACCAGACGGGCACCTTCGCGCCGGGCCCGCAGCCAGACGCGGCGATCCTCGGCCCCGCGGCTGTACTTGCAGGCGTTGTCGATCAGGTTGCCGAGCACCTGTTGCAGCAAGTCC
>JBBQPD010001131.1:0-2001 GCA_038331535.1 Gemmatales bacterium
GCAAGCTTTTGAAAATCTGGCTGGCATTTTCGGCGCTGTGGGCCGCCTGCATCTTGGCGATCTTAGGTCAGTGCATGTACGGGCGCTGGTTCGGGTGGCAGCTGCGGCAATGCGACGGTCCCCTGCTCAATCCGGTCGAAACGTATATCGCAGATATCGCTACCGCATTTGGGCCGCCTGCCGCCGTGCTATTGATGTACCGGGTGGTCATCGGGGTTTCGAGACGCGTTCGCCGCAGCCGATAATCATCGCACTGCTGCCCGAATGTCGGGTTTTGTATTTCCCAGGCCGCCACCTACAGGTCAAGGACTCCAGGAGGTGGGCATACTGGCCACTGAAGCATTTTTTGACTTATCTGACGTGACATCAAGCGAGTTGAGCTTGCCGCGTAGCAAGTCGACCTTGGCGGGATCGTAGAGCTCGCCCTCCTTAAAGGGCACGCGGCGCTGCAGGTAGGTCGTATCGACCTTTTCCGTGCCCGAGAAATGTCCAGGTCCCATCCTGGCGATCGGTCCCGCATTGACGGTGAAGTTGATGTCGGCTTCGCGCGTGGCGTGATCGACCACGACTTCACGCCTTACCACCGCCAGGGCGTAGCCCTGCTTGCGGAACTCGGCAACCGCGCGGTCCTCGGCCGTCAGGATGGCCGACGCGTCAGCCGAATCGCCGGAGGCGAGGCCGAGCTTGCTCATGTCGATTGCCGGCAAGGGGACATGCCCCGAGCCGCGGATGGCAATGCTGCCGATCTTGAAGCGCGGGCCGGTGTCGATCGTGAGAGAGAACGGGAGCTGCTCGGCCTCGGGATGCGTCTCGATGGCATCCAGCGCTGCCGCCTCATCCACCGGGTGATTATCGATGGTGGCGTTGGCCATCGCGTCATAGAAGCCGCGTGAGCGCAGCGCCCCCTTGACCGTTGCCAACACGGCCTGCGCGCCCTGCAGCAGGGCAAGCCCGTCGCCCGTGAGCGGCTGCTCCTTTTCGAACTGTTCGACGAGTTGCTTCAGGTCCTCGTTCATGTGCTCGTCCCCCGTGACGACAAGGACGACCTTTCCCGTTCGCGCGTCCGCGCCCGCGCAAACTATGGCCAACACGGCCAGCGCCAAACCGGCGAGCCGGCACATGTCGGCCCGCCGTCGCATGGCGAACTTTCGAAGGCAGGCGACCATGGCAGCAGCAAAAGTAACGCGCGATGAATGGGGCCCCAAGGGACAGCCGAGGTCGTGAAAGGCGGCTACCGCGAGACCGGGCGCTGGGCCTATGGCAGCGGCATCATGCATAGCCAATGGGTACTCGGTGGCTGCGTGGTGCACGACGGCGACGCACGCCGACGCGGCCCCGGTGGCGGGTTCGACACCACGATAGTGTTCTTCCCGGCTCGCGAGGCCGAGGTGATCGACACCTGGGATGTCGGCGGACTGCGCGGCACGGGTAGCCACGACTACCAGGTCGCTGACCTCTTTGTGCCGGACACCCACGCCTCAACCGGCCGCACATCATTGCGCCCCGGCCCACTCTATGCCCTGCCGCTTCAGACCTGGGCCCCCGTGTCGATCGCCGCGGCGCCGCTCGGCCTATCATCGGCCGAGTCGCCGCCCTAGAGTCTGAGGACCGCAAAGGCGAGGTCGTCGTCGTGTGGCGACATCCGGGCCAAACAGATGAAGGTGCTCTTGCGCGCTGGCGCGAGGATCAGCACTGAGCCACAGGGATGCCAACGTGCTTCTAATCGGGTGGGAGGAGCCGCAGTGAGCATCTACACCATCGCCCGTCGCCTCGATCGGCTGGACACCGGCCGCCCGATCGACACCCGCCGCGTGCGTGGCGTTTCTATGGTCCGGCAAAAGTAATCTGCGCCCCATTTTTGTTACTGGCGTTATTCCTGTGAGCCGCCCAAATAACCGCATGAAGCGCGAGGAATTGAAGATCGTAATCCACGCCGGCAATAGGAGACGAGTCAAACAGGGAAGGCAATTCAAATGGGTAAGACAATGATCATCGCACTGG
>JBBQPD010001132.1:0-1999 GCA_038331535.1 Gemmatales bacterium
CAGCAACGCCCGGCCCATGCGTCCCATGCGCCGGCGCAATCCGGGATCGGCCGCCAGGCGCGCGATCGCCTCCACCCACTGTGCCGGCGTCTCGGCCAGGAAACCAGTCTCGCCGTGGCGCACCATCTCGGCGTGGACGCCTACGGGGTTGGCTACGACCGGCAGACCCGCCGCCATGTACTGCAACACCTTCAGGCCGCACTTACCCCGGCTCCAGAGATCAGCGGGGACGTGAGCGATGCCGATGTCCGCCGCCGCGATCTCCACCGCCTCGCCGGCCGCGTTCCACGGACAGGCGATCACCGGCAGGTCGGGCGGCTCGAAGAAGCGGTCGCAGATCATTTTCAGGCGCACGCCCGGCACGCCGCGGCCAATCTCTCCCAGCAGCGGCGCGACGGCTTGCAGCCCCTTGAGCGTGGAAGAAGAACCGACCCAGACGAGCTGTACGTCGGCAGTTCGCGCCGGCTCGGCGAGCGGATAAAGGCCGGGATCGACGCAGGTCGGAATGACCTCGACGCGGGCGGTCGTCGCCTCGCGCACCGCCTGTTCGGCGAGGAAGCCATTACCCGCGGCGACGGCGTCACAGGCGCGCACCGTGGCGGCAAAGCGGCGCCATCGGCCGGCGTGATGAATGCCCTTGCGCGCGTAGGAATCCCGCAAAAAGACGGCGTCATCGAAGTCGAAGAGGAGCGTGCGGACCGATCGTCTCAAGAAGTAGAGTTGCCAGCCGGGCAGCAACCGGCGCTGGAGGATGACATTTGCTCCCCGTAAGCTCCGGAATAGCCGCAGCCGTGCCCACCAGCCGGCCGGCAGCGACAGCAGCTCCAGCGCATGCCCCGCTCGCTCCAGCGCCGGGCGGAAGGCGGCGAGACGGTAGCGGCAGCAAACGTGCTCGGCGTTTTCGACCAGCGCGATCAGTCGCACGGCGGTCCTCCATGACCGGAACGACTCCCATTATTCACCACAAAGGCACAAAGGACACAAAGGAAGACCAGGAAGGAAAAACCAGCCTATTCGGATTGAGACCGTCACAATTTGCTTCGACTCGCGGCTTCTTTTTTCCTTTGTGATCTTTGTGTCTTTGTGGTGAATATTCCGAATCAGCGTTGCGAGACCGGCGCGGCCGAGGCGGGGCGTTCGCCGCTCGCCGTCCAGCTCACGTGAACGATCTGATAACTGTCGTTGCGGACGCGGAAGTGGTCGGGCTTGCACTCGACGACCTTGAGGTTGTTCAGAAAGTCGTCCTTTACCTCGATCGACGGCGGCTTGACGTAGGCGGTCGGGAAGAAGACGTCCTTCTCCTCGCCGCTCTTGAGGGTGACCTCGTTCTTCTGTTCGAGAACGGCGCGGCCGGGGCCGGTCGGCGAGGAGACGCAACCGACGACGATCAACAGCAGGGTGGCGACCGTGAATGCGGCGACGCGGGCGATAAGAGAAGTGGTCATGACTCTCCTTGTCGAGGCGTCGCGCTTCCCTGCGCGACCGTGTGTTCGGGGGCGAGCCAGCGGCTCAGCGCTTGCGCCGGTCGCTCATCGCGCGGCGAATCTCGCGCTGGGCGTCGGCCTTTTTATTGGCCTCGCGCTTGTCGTGCTGCTGCTTGCCCTTCGCCACGGCCAGTTCGACCTTGGCGAGACCATTCTTGAAGTACATCCGCAGCGGCACCAGCGTAAAACCCTGCTGCGACGCCTTGCCGGCGAATTTGTCGATCTCGCGGCGGTGCATCAGCAGCTTGCGCGGCCGCTTCGGCTTGTGGTTCATCCGGTTGCCCATGGCGTACTCGGGGATGTCGCACCCGATCAGCCACACCTCGCTGCCGTCGAGTTTGCCGTAGGCTTCCTCAAGGCTGCTGTGGCCGTCGCGCAGGCTCTTGACCTCGGTGCCGGTGAGCACGAGACCGCATTCCAGCGTGTCGTGAACTTCGTAGTCGTGGAAGGCGCGCTTGTTGCGGCAGATTACCTGAATCCCCTCGTCGTCGCCTTTTTTCGCGGTGCGTGCCATG
>JBBQPD010001133.1:0-1991 GCA_038331535.1 Gemmatales bacterium
TTCGTATCCCCAGCGCCATTCCCGCGAGGCTCAACAAAAACACCGGCGTCAGCGCGAACACGCCGTGATGGCCGACGAGCAAGTGAAAGGCGTACACGGCCTTCGACTCGTGCAGCGCCGCCGTGTCGATACCGCGCGCCGTCTTGCGGGCCACGTTGAGCCAGTGGCTGCCCTCATACTCGTACCATGGACCGCCGAACTTGAAGTAGGGAGGCAGCCACTCGTGGAAGAAATGGTAGTTCGTCAGCAGCAGTGCGGCGATGGGAATCGCCACGGCGGGGAGGTAGGCGAGCAAGGTCCGCTGCGGCGACCGCCACCACAGCAGCGCGAACAGCGCCGCCGCGAACGCCGCCGCCGGTAATTCGCACGTCACGAGAAAACCGGCGAACAGGCCCGCGACCGCGTACCACCATGCCGAGCCGTCGCCCGACCAGGCGCGGAGGACGGCATACAGCGCCGCCAGGGCGCTGAAGGTTCCCAGGGTGTGATTGTTGAACGTGATGAGGAACGGCGTCACCAGCGTGCCGAAAGCGGCCGCGGCCAGGACGACGTAACGCGACCATTCGGACGAGGCGTAGCGCTCCAGCAAGCGCGACAACAACCACAGGTAGAGCGCCAGCGGCAGCACATTGAAGGTGAGCAAGACCGTCCAGACGACCTGCCACGACTGGTCCTTGAGCGACCAACCGAACGCTTTCTTGAGGCACCAATATTCGCCCGCGGCCAGCACCGTCAGCAGCGGCGGCTTGGTCGAATAGAACTCCTGCGTTTCGGGATTGAGCACCTTGTCCACGGTGCCGTAGCCGTCCTCGAAGACGATGCCGCTGTCGCCGCGCAGCCGGTCGCGGTAATCGCGTCCGACTTCCAGGAGCGCCCACAATTGCCAGGGGTCCGTCGCAGCCAACGGCAAGACGACGCTGCGCTGCTTGTAATAAGGGGCGCGATGGCCGATGACATAAGTGCCTTCGTCCACCAGGGCGCGGACGGCGGCCCAGCGCGAGCGGTCGTTGGAGCTGAACGTCGGCATCGGCTCCGGCCGGGTCGCGGGCCAGACGCGGCGCGGGTCGTTGGCGGCAGCGCCCGGCGGGCGATAGAGCGTCGGCTCAAGGACGAACTGCGTCGAGAAGACGCGGCCGATGGCCATGCCGACCGCGAGCGCGATGAGCAGGCCGTAAACCAGTCGTCGCGTGGTAAGCGGTTCGGCGGGTCGCATGAAGTGTCAATACCCGGTGGCACAGGCGTCCCGCCTGTGCGGAGATTGCACAGGCGGGACGCCTGTGCCACGGCTTGGAAACGGCCGCTATTCGTCTGTTGTACCGAATGATGCCTCGCATCGCAGCGCCCGGCGCAAGCGCCGCAGATACTCGGCGCGCGAAATCTCGGTCGCGCCGAGTCGTGCGGTATGGTCGTTCAGGAACTGCACGTCGAAAAGCTGATAGCCGCCGTTTCGCAATCGTTCCATGAGATAAACCAGGGCCACTTTCGAGGCGTCGCGGATGCGGGAGAACATCGACTCGCCGGCAAAGAGGCCGCCGGTGGCGACGCCGTAGAGGCCGCCTGCCAGCTCGTCGCGGTGCCATACTTCGACGCTGTGAGCGTGGCCGAGGCGATGCAACCGTTCGTAAGCGGCCGCCATGTCGTGCGTGACCCAGACGCCGTCTTCGCCGTCGCGGCGGGCACAGCCCTCGACGACTTCGGCGAAGGCGCGATCGACCGTGACGTGGAAGCGGCCGGAGCGGACCGTGCGCGCCAGCCGGCGCGAGACGATCAGGCCATCCAGCTCGAAGATGGCGCGCGGGTCGGGCGACCACCAGAGGATGGGCATCGTGTCGTCGTAGAAAGGGAAGATGCCGCGGCGGTAGGCTTCAAGGAGGCGCGCGGGAGACAAATCGCCGCCGACGCCCACGAGTCCTTCGGCGTCGGCCAGCTCTGGGTTTCGAAAACCGGCGGTGAACATCGCATTCCGGGTGGAGGGTGAAGGGTGGCGGGTG
>JBBQPD010001134.1:0-1980 GCA_038331535.1 Gemmatales bacterium
GAACGCCGACATCGACCTGGAGCTGCGCCTGCAGCGCGCCGACCAGCAGGGCAATCAGCTGCACATCACCGTGCTGCTCAAGCCGACGCAGGGAGACCTGAGCGGCGACCTGTCCTGGCGCGGCCTGTGCAATCAAATCTTCTGCGACCTGCGCGGCTACCTCATGGGTTCCAGCAGCGGCAGCCTGAGCGATTGCAAGCTGTAGACCGCTGTGCGTGTTCCCGAGCAACTCGTCATTTCTCACGCCGACGGATTCCCGAACTGATGCGCTTCGATCGTGCCTGCCGGCCAGTCGAGCCACAACAAGCGCTTGAAGTGATAGTCGCCGCCGATGTTGTACCCCCGGATCGCCCCCAGCGTATTCTCGCGCGCCCGGTGTGTGTGGCCGCAGAAAGCAAAGGCGATGCGGTCGGCACGGCGGGCCAGCACGTCTTCCATCGCCTGGTTGCCGCAGAAGGCGTCCCAGAGAATGCTTTCAAGCGTTTCCGGCGGTCCGGGGCGCGGGAAGCCGAGACCGTAGAACGGCGGATGGTGCGTCACGACGATGGCCCGGCCAACGGTTTGCAGCGCCTCGTCGAGTTGCCGTTCCATTGCCGCCACAACGCGGGCCGTGAAGCGGACGTCGTCCAGCGGCCAGCGCACGAAGTTGGCGTCGTTGTGGCGGCCGCGCGGGAAGCGCTTGCTGCGCAGGCGATACTCCTCCAGCGGATATTTCTCGCGCAGCGGCGCCAGCGCCCAGGAATAATCGTACCAGTTCATGCTGCCGACGAGAGCGAGGTCCGCTTCGGGCAGCAACAGTGGGGCGGAGTCGAGGTAGTGAAAGCCCAGCTCGGCCGCCATGTGCGGCAGCTCGCGTTCGTACATCTGGAGCGAGTCGAAATGGGGATCGTCGGGCGGCACCCAGACGTCGTGATTGCCGGGGACGAGGACTTTGCGACTGGGGAGATCGGCGAACAGACCGAGACATTCGGCGAAGAGAGGGCCGGTGCCGAGGTCGCCGGCGAGAATGAGTACGTCGGGAGGGCGGCCGTGCAGGAAGTCGGCGAGCATGCGGGTTTCGTCGTCGCCCCGGCGGTGCCCCCAGTGCAGGTCGGCGGTTACGGCCAGGCTGAGACCCATGAGGCACAGACTCCGCGAAGCCGCGAGCGGCAAGATTGCTGAAACCGTTTCGCACGGGAAGGGGTATTCACCCGCGCCACGAAAGTCAACGCCGACGCGACCCGCAACAGGAGTCTTCGATGCGCGTAACCCGTCTTCTCGCCGGCGGCCTGGTCTGCCTGGCTCTCCTGACCGCGGCGCGGGCCAATGCCCAGACGCCGCCGAGCCGCCTCATACCGGCTCAGGCCGATCTCGTCCTCGAAGTCAAACAGCCGCGCCAGCTCGTCGAAACCATCACCAAGCTCGACAGCTTCAAACAAATCCAACAGTTCCCCGCCGTCAAGGAACTGTTCGAGTCCACGCAGTATACCCGTTTCTACCAGTTCATCGCCTACTACGAGAAGGAGCTCGGCGGCGCCTGGCCCGAACTGCTCGACAAGCTCGCCGGCGGCGGCGCGGCCCTCGGCGTCAAGTACGAAGCCGGCGCCAATCCGCTCGTCCTGCTCGCCGTTCAGGGGAAGGACGAGGCGACGTTGAAACATTTCATCGAACTCGCCGTGAAGGTGATTGAGCAGGAGCTTAACCGCCAGGAGGCGAAGGGCAAGCTGGAATCCGCCAAGTACGAAGGCGTCGAAGTCTACTCGATCGGCAAGGATTTCCACCTCGCCCGCTCCGGCAAGGCAATCCTGGTGAGCAACAACCTCAAGGCGATTCAAGGCGGCCTCGACCTTCTTTCCGGAAAAGAGAAGAAGAGCGTCGCCGACCTGCCGAGCTACGCCGAGGCGGCCAAGCTGTTGCCGCGCGACCCGATGGCGAAGCTGTGGGTGAACCTCGAAGAAGTTCACAAGCGACCGGAGGCGAAGGAGCTATACAAGCTGCCGC
>JBBQPD010001135.1:0-1975 GCA_038331535.1 Gemmatales bacterium
TCGGAGAACCGTCCATGAGCACGAGCACGGAGCGCGACAAGCAGAGTTTCGCCGAAACGGCCCTGCAGCTGGCCGGCAAGTCCGAGGAGGAATCGCGCCGCACCGGGGCGCTCGACAAGGCCGACGAACAGGTCGAGAGCCTCTTCAAGCCGCAGTACCAGACTTCGAACAGCCCGATTCACAAGGCGGTCTGGGACGCCAAGGTGCCGCTGGCGCTCTTTCAGCCGCCGCCGCCGGCTCCGTCGCACCCCAGCGATGCCGTCATGGAGAAATCGCTCGAAGTCGTCCGCCGCCGGCGCGAAGCCGGGTCGATCTGCGACGACAAGGGCAAGGTGTCTGCCGAGACCTTCCACGAGTTGGGCGACGCCGGTTACTGGGGGTTGCTCATCGATCCGAAGTACGGCGGCCAGGGGGTACCGTTCGCGCGCTTCACGCATTTCCTGACGAAGATGGCAACTTACGACGGCATGATCGCCGGCCTCTCCTCGGTCCACGGCTGCATCGGCGCGGTGGACCCCGTGCGGACGTTCGGCACGCCGGAGCAGAAGCAGCGTTTCCTGCCCGGCCTCGCCAACGGCACGGCCCTGTCCGGCTTCGCCCTGACCGAACCAGGCGCCGGCTCCGACCTGACGGCTCTGAAGACGACGGCGGTCCTCGACGGCGACGATTACCTCGTTACCGGAGAGAAATTGTTCATCACCAACGCGACCTATGGCCGGACCGTCGGCCTGGTCGTGCTGATCGACGGCAAACCGGCGGTGCTGGTGGCCGAGCTGCCGGGGCAGGACAACGAGCAGTTTCACATCCAGACCTACGGCCTGAATGCCCTGCGGCAGGCGTACAACAACGGCCTCGTCTTCACCGGCTTCCGCGTGCCGAAGTCGCACCTGCTCAAGCCGGGCGTCGGCGACGGCCTGACCATCGCCTACCACGGTCTGAACCTCGGCCGGCTGTCGTTGTGCGCGGGAGCGTCGGGCAGCATGCGCGTCATGCTGGCCAACATCTTGCCCTGGGCGCAGTTCCGCCGAACCTACGGCCAGCCGATCGCCTCGCGCGAGCTGGTCAAGCGCCGCATCGCCCGCATGGCGGCGCTGATCGCGGGCTGCGATGCCCTGGTGGCGTGGGGTTCGTGGCTCATCGACGAGGGCTACCGCGGCGAGATGGAGTGCATCATCGCCAAGATCTTCGGCAGCGAGGCGCAGAAGGAAGCCGCCATCGAACTGTTCATGAAGACGCACGGCGGCCGGGCCTTCCTCAAGAGCCACCTCTTCAGCGAGAACGTGTTCGATTACCTGGCACCGTGCATCTACGAAGGCGAGGGCGAAATCCTCGGCCTGGCGTTCTTCAAATCGCTGGTGAAGGAGCACGGCCGGCAGTTCTTCGAGCCGATCGGCAAGGCGCTCCAGGCCAACGGCATCAAGAACTTCAACCCGGCGAACCCGATCCACGCCTGGAAGCTGAAGACGGAATTGACCGCCTACGCGAAATGGAAGCTTGCCCAGAAGTTCACCGGCCGCGACCGCCAGACGGTGCCGGGTATGAACGCGAAGCTGGCGGAGCACGTACAGTTCGCCCTGGACGAGTTCGGCCGATTGCCGCAGGAGGTGAGCGGCGTGATGGTCAAGCACCAGCTGAAACTCGCCGACCGCCAGTGCCGCATGGCCGAGCAGTCGCAGCGCATCCAGGACGTGGTGACGATCCTGGTGACGGCCCTGTGGGGCCACCGCCAGAAGGACGAAGTGGCGATCGCCGCGGCGGACCTGTTGTGCCGCGACCTGACGCGCAAGCTGACGGGAGCGCGGCCCGACGACCGCTACTTCCGCGACGCGATGCAACTGGCCGATACGATCCTCGCTGGCGGCTTCGAGGCGCTGGCCGGCGTGCCGCGCGGTGAGATCATGATGAAGTATTGATGGCGAGTTGTCGTGTGATGAAATGGCGAGCCGGGAGCGTCAGCGACCGGAGGAAGACCTCC
>JBBQPD010001136.1:0-1971 GCA_038331535.1 Gemmatales bacterium
CAGGCCGACGGCGAGGGCGTTGCTCTGGCCGTTCCACAGGCCGCGCAGGCCGCCGAATAGGCCGAGCGCCAGGTAGACGGCGAGGCGAATGTCCGTCCAGCGCACGGGCAGAACGCGGCGCGCGAACATCCATAGGCCGGCGCCATAGACGGCGAGACTGAGCCACGCCCACAAGATTCCGCCGAGGCACGGGCCGAGCAGTCCCAGGGGCGTGAACAGGAGCGCGAACGACGGCGGATAGCGGAAGTAGTCGAGCGGTTGGTAGTCGTCGTAAAGGGGCTGGTCGTGCCTCCAGTGTTCGGAGCCGCCGGCCAGGATGGGAAAGACGGTGTGGTCGTGCGGCCGAAGGAGCGTGCGAACGCTGACGGCGATTCCGACGACGATCCACAGAGCGATGGCCAGGCGGAGGGGACGGGACAGGGTCATCCGTGGTCCTGCTAAGAGCCGCGCACGAATTAAGGGGTTGCGGCCTAAGAGCCGCGCACGACGAAAGCGGTGGCGGCCCGCTTACTTCGGGCGCGGCTCCTGTACGCGGTTCGGGTGGTTGCGCTGGTTGAACTCGTCGGCGCCATACGGGTCCGGAGCGGACGGGGGTTTCGGCGCCGGAGCAGGCATCGGCGACGCACTCGGCGTCGTCTCGACCGGGCGCGCCGGCGACACGTCCGGGCCGCGCTCGGTCGGCACGACAGGCACAGGGCGGGGTTCCGGCGCGGGCGTGGGCGGCGGCGCGGCCGGTGCCTCGATGGGCGGCGGACTGCCGCCGATCGCGAGGTGGACCCAATCTTCGAGGGCGCGGAAAGCCGGAGCGTGGCGGTTCTTGAACGGCGCCTGGGCCGCGTCCGACGGGTTGAGCAGCGTCCAGTGAACGCCCACCGACTTGACCAGGAACGGGCTGGCCTGCGGCTGAGCGACGTTGATGTAGGCGAGGACGGCGTTGACGTTCTGCTGCAACGTCTTGCGATTGCCGACGCCGATCTCGTAGGTTCGCTCCAGACGGAAGGCCGTGCCGCGGGCCTCGTTGTGGCAACTGGCGCAAGCGTTCATCAGGATCGGCTGTACGCGCGTGCCGAACTGGATCAGCGCCTCGGAGGTCAGTTCGATGTGGGGCACGGGCGGCGGCGCGGGCAGCGTTGGGGCCGGCACGACGGGCACGGCCGGGCCAGTCGCCTGCTGCGGCTCGAGTAGGGCGAGTAGGCGCCGCCCCTGTGGATGGTTCTTGTGGACCGCCAGGACCGCCTGCGTTTCCGTGAGTGCCTCGCGGTCCATCTTGTGTTCGTGACACCATTCCGCCAGGCGCATGCGGCCGGCGACATCGTTGGCCTTGACCAATCCCCGCAGATACGTGAAAGCCTCTTCCGGGCTGGCGCACAGGCGCAGCACTCTGTCGCCGCCCGGCAGCCAGACTTCGCCGGAGGAGCGATAGACGACCCGGTAGCGGTCGTCGATGCGCTCGATGTCCCCTTCGACGGTGCCGCCGTTAACCAGCACGAGGATTTTGCCCGTCCGGGGCTGCTCCTCGGCCGCGCGCACCGGAACCGGGGCGGGGGGTGGCAACAAGGCCGCGCTCAAGGCGGTGATAAAGATAGTGTTCATGGCGGGCCGTACATAAGCAAACGGGCTGCCGGAGTCAAGACAAGGTGACAGGGTGACAAGGTGACAGGGTGACAAGGTGACAGGGTGACAAGGTGACAGGGTGACAAGGTGACAAGGTGACAAGGTGACAGGGTGAGAAGAGAGCTTCAGCTTCGGTTGAGAACCCAGGTTTCGGGGTGAGTGATCATGCCGACAAGCGTTCGGATCACTTCGTCGTAGGTCTTGTAAAGCAGAAGCCCTTCTTCCCTATCCAGGTATCCGCACTTGACGGCGAACTCCAACCAAGTCTGACTCTCCGCGGCCTCGGTTTCGGAATCGCTCAATTTACTGATGAAGGCAGCCCTGTATCGTCGTTTCCGCCAAGCCTCCGCCAAGTTG
>JBBQPD010001137.1:0-1959 GCA_038331535.1 Gemmatales bacterium
GTTCCCTAGCGGTTGGCGCGTCTTCCCAGGTCTCGCGGACAGACCGGCTGGCCTGATCCCACGGCTTGCCTGGATTGCGCTGGGTCCAGTCGCGCTGGAACTCGGGCTCCATCTCAGTCCACTGGCGCCCGCGGTACTCCGGCCGACTGCGCATCTCGTGGCCGTAGCGGTAACCAGGCTCCGCGTCTTCCCAGCGTTCGCCAGTTGTCCCGGAGCGCTGCTGCCAGCGTTGGCGGTATGCCGGCATCGCCTGATCCCAACCGTAACCGCCGACGTTGACGTCGCCTTCACGCTCGATCCGCGCTTCCTCGCGGCGGACCGTGCCCGAGACTCCCTGAGTGCCCTGACCTAGCGCTTGCCGACGCCGACCTCCTCGTACACCACTGCCTTCTTCTCGAGCTCGACCTGCTCTTCACGAACCGGAACACTGATCGTCTGACCACGTTCGTCAATGGGCCGGTCCGAGTGTCGGCGGTCGACCGGATACCGTTCCACCGTGACTTCCTCGTGTGTGACAGGTACCTCGAGGGTCCGTTGCTCGCTGACGACCTCTCTACCAAGCTGTACCTGTCCTGTCTCCACACGCTCCTTACGAGCCACAAGCTCTTCCTACACGCAGTTGCATTGTTTCTTGCCCCTGGCCCGCTGGCCGCGTGACGCCGGGGGTCTTCCGCGTTGGATTGCCGGTGGCGCCACCCACGTCGCGCGATTCGACGCCGTAGGCACCGTGATCACGGAGAATGCGTTGGGCATCGTCATATCGTTCAGGAGCGCGGACCGCCACCGGCGTCTTCCCAGCTTTGGCCTCACCCTCGTAGTACTCTGCGTGCTCCTTCGGCACGCCCGTGCCCATCAGCGCGCCGGCGATTGCGCCGACCCCCGCGCCAAGCGCTGCGCCACCGAGGGCGGAAGCAAACGCACCGGCTGCGATGAACGGGCCAATGCCAGGAATCGCCAGGGCGCCGATTCCAATCAGCCAGCCACCGAGACCGCCCAGGATCCCACCCGCAACCGCCCCGGTGGCAGCTCCGGAGCCGGCGTGCGTGCCGGTGTCTTCAGCGATCTCTTGCGTTGCCTGCTTGTCAGGCGAAAGGATGCTAATGCTGTCTGAATTGAAGCCGTCGTCCTTCAGGGCTTCGATAGCCTCTCGAGCATCTTCGCGATCGTGGAAAACGCCGACGACGGTGGAGCGTGTGGTCGTTGTCATACAGTAAGAACTCCCTCGCCGTACACGAGAGGTACGGGGGATTGTCGAAACTACGGTCGGCCTGGCTGGCAGGCGACACTCCCTCTCGCGGGCGAACCATTCGTAGATGAGGGTTTTTGCACCTGCCGCTGTACGGCATCGGCGGCTTCCTCCAGCGTCGGTGCCGCTTGCTTGCCACTTTGATACCAGCCGCGCACGATCTCAGCAGCCGTGTCACGTCCGCCCAGTCCGAAGGCCAGCCCGAGCGCCAGAGCGAGTGCCCCAACAGTAGCCAAGGAAGGGTTCGCGCGTGGAAATGGGCATAACCAGCAGACCTCCTGCCTGGCCTGCCACAGGGTACGTCCACTGCCGTCTGAAGCAGGATAACCACTCTTATCACGCGTTCGGAAGACTCCCTATATCGCGCGCGATATCGCGGTTACCGGGACTCGCGCACGGTTGTAGACCGGCTGGATGGGGTGATCCCGCTGTCGTCGTCGACGACGCGCACGAGTACATGGTCCGTCGCCCGTCTCTGGCCGTGCCTGCAGGCCGAGCATGACGTCGCCGGCGACGCCGGCGCCAGCATGGCAACCAGCGGCACCAGTCGCCTTCAGGTAGGCCTGCACCGACACCAGCGGGCAGGTTTCGGCGCGCTGGCCACGTGGGATGCCGATCTTGCGCCCCTGCCCCTCCTGGTCCCTCTTGGAGCGACACTGCGCCCGCGCGCGAGAACTCAGGTCCTCGACGTCCAGGCCGATGAGCTCGCTGCG
>JBBQPD010001138.1:0-1948 GCA_038331535.1 Gemmatales bacterium
GCAGCAGACGGCCGCCTCACGCGCTGGTCGCGAGTTGGAGGCCCTTGCTGGCGGCCGCTGCTGAACTTGGCGTTACGCCGGTCTTGATTTCGGCCTCCGATCCCGCCCCGTTGCCGGGTTCTTCGCCGCTCGCGGCGCGTCCGGCCGGCCCCAGCTGAGCGGCAGCCCCGGCACGTCGCCCACGGCGCCGGCGGTAGGCCGCGAGCGCTCCGCACCTCGCTGCCCCATTCGGGCGTGCGAGCAAATCCCGATGCTTGGATTCGTCCGAGGTTCCCTCGCCGGAGCTGGCGGGCGAGGCGGCGGCGCCTATGAGCAACGCTCCGAACAGACGAGCCAGCTGCGGAGGCGGCTCCTGGATCGGTTTCGAGGGGAGGGATTTGCCATGTCGTATACGATGGAGGACTTCCGGCGCCAGGTCGCCAAGGACAACTTCGCGAGGCTGACGCCGGAGGAGCAACGCGACGCCCTGGAGAGCCTGTCTCCGGAACAGCGTCAGGCGATCCTGCAGTCGCTGCCGCTGGAGGAGCGCCTGGCGGACCAGTCCGCGGAGCAAATCCGGCAGTACCTGGAGCGGATCACGGGCGACCGCCCCGCCGCGCCGCGCAAGCCCCGGCGAAAGAAGTGATGCGCCGTCCCCGTCTTCGGCCTCTCCGCCCCCAGCGGCGCGACTCGGGGAAAAAGCGGGCATCCAAGGCAAAGGCGGCCATCGTCAATTCAAGCAGGAGGCCAAGAAAGGGCGGGTTACGGTGGCAGGTAAATTGAGTGTGGATGTACCCATCAAGACCCTAAAAAGCATCTGGAACCAGGCGCAGTTGCCGGAGGAAGAGTGATGCGTTACGCCATTGTCATCGAAAAAGGTCCGACCAGCTACGGCGCCTATGTCCCCGATTTGCCGGGTTGCGTAGCCGTGGCCGAATCCGCCGAGGAGGTCAAAACGCTGATCGCCGAGGCTGTCTCCCTGCATTTGGACGGGCTGCGCGAAGACGGCTTGCCTATCCCAAAGGCCGCCACAGAATGCGAGTACGTCGAGGTTTGATTCCGCCGAGCCACGCGGCGCGTCGTCGCGGCGAGGGAGCTGCCGCGCGAGGCGCACAACACCCCGCCGCACCTGTTCAGCGCATCGCCGGAACTGGCGGGCTTCGGCGTCGGCCCGATGTGCTTCTATTGGCGATAGAAAATATCCCTCTCCTTTCCATTCAATCCGGCCCCGCGTCCCCTGTCCGCGGCTGGCCGTGGCGCCGCATTTCCGCGATCTCCGAACCCGACAACGCCCGCTTGAAGACCGCGACCTCGTCCAGGACGCCCCACAGACCGCAGCCGAGTGCGTCCACATAACCCTTTGGACCGAGTCCGCCGTTGTCCACGGTCTGCGACTGGAACGAATACACGCGGTCGTCGATCGTAACGCGCAGGCCTCCAGCGCCTGATGCAGCAGACGCCGGCGGTATTCCGCTTCCTCGAACATCGCCATGTCATCGGGCGCGGCTACTTCGCGCAGGGCGTCGTCGCCTTCCAGCGCCGGCGAGAGGCGCCGTTGTTGCTCGCGCCATTTGTTAAGCGTGACGGTGCGCAGCCAGGCGCGGAAGCTCCGCCGGCGGTCGTAATGAAACTCAGGCATCTTGCGGACGAGAAGGACGAGCACTTCCTGCACCAGATCGGCGGCGTCCTGGCGCGGCAGGCCGACGCCCCGCGCCCAATGGAAGAGAAGCGGCGTGTACAGCCGAACGAAACGGTCCGCGGCCGTTCCCATGCTTGACGAGAGTGAGCAAGGACAAGGGTAGCCGGGCGGTTGCATAGGGGCAAGAGGCTCGGCGAGCGTCGAGGCGTGAGCCAGTCGTGTTTGTATGAGGCGAGCGTCGGTGCGTAAGCCCGACGTGTTCCGCTTAGGCGAGCGTCGGTGCGGAATACCCACCTGGGGAGGGTATCCAATAGACAACATTTGAATTAT
>JBBQPD010001139.1:0-1941 GCA_038331535.1 Gemmatales bacterium
ACCCCGTCGCGCGCGCTCCGGGCTAGTTGGATTATCGTCATGAATATCTTGCAGCAGCTGCAACAGAGCCTGCACCAGGCGCTGGCCGGCCTGATCGCCGACCCGACGCCGTTCGCCGCGATGGTGCGGGCGGCGCAGGACGCGCGCCACGGCGATTACCAGGCGAATTGCGCCATGTCGCTCGGCAAGGCGCTCGGCAACAAACCGCCGCGCGACGTGGCTCAGGAAATCGTCAAACGCCTCGATCTCGGCGACTGGCTGGAGAAGCCGGAGGTGGCCGGCCCCGGCTTCATCAATCTGAAGCTGCGCAGCGACTGGCTGGCCAGGCAGGTTCAGGCGATGGCGGCCGACGAGCGTCTCGGCGTCGAAGCGGCGAACCCGGCGCGGACCTACGTGGTCGATTACAGTTCGCCGAACGTGGCGAAGCCGATGCACGTCGGTCATTTGCGCAGCACGATCATCGGCGACGCCCTGACGCGGCTGCTGCGCTTCCTCGGCCATACCGTCGTCACGGACAACCACCTCGGCGACTGGGGCACGCAGTTCGGCATCCTGCTCTACGGCTACAAAAACCATCTCGACGCAGCGGCCTACAAGGCCGATCCGGTGCAGGAACTGGCCCGGATCTACGTCCTCATCCGCAAGCAAGTTCAAAAAGTCCTCGATGAAAACGGCGAAGAGGAAGAAGACCCCAACGATCCGATCATGACGATGTGCCGGGAGGAGACCGCGAAGCTGCACGCGGGTGATCCAGAGAACAATCGGCTCTGGCTGGAGTTCATGCCTCACTGCTACGAGGAGCTGAACCGAATCTATCGACGTCTCGGCATCTTGCCCTTCGATCACACCTTCGGCGAGAGCTATTACAACCCGATGCTTCCCTCCGTCGTCGCCGACTTGCAGGCGAAAGGTATCGCGGAAACCAGTCGGGAGGCTGTCGTCGTCTTCTTCGGCGAGAAAGAGCCGCCGGCGCTGATCCAGAAGCGCGACGGAGCGTTCACCTACACGACGACCGACCTGGCGACGATCAAGTACCGGATCGACCAGTGGCACCCAAACGCGATCCTTTATGTCGTCGATTCGCGGCAGGCGTTTCATTTCAAATGCCTGTTCGACCTCGTGCGCCGCTGGGGGATCAATGGCGTTGAGTTGGAGCATGTCTCGTTCGGCTCGGTGCTGGGCACGGACCGCAAACCGATCAAGACGCGCGAAGGCGGCCCGGTTGCCACGCTTGGCGGCCTGCTGGACGAGGCGGTCGTTCGCGCCAGGAAGGTCTTTGAGGACAATCGTCAGGCGGCCCGAGAACGCGGCGACGAGGTGGCCGAGTTCACGCCCGAGGAGATCGCGAACCTGACGGAGGTCGTCGGCATCGGCGCCGTGAAGTACGCTGACTTATCGCAGAACCGGGCGAGCGATTACATCTTTAGCTGGGAAAAGATGCTGGCGATGGACGGCAACACCGCGACCTACATGCAGTACGCCTACGTGCGGACGCGCGGCATCTTCCGCAAGGGCGAGGTCGATCCCTGCACTTTGCGGTCAAGCCCGCCCCTGCCGACGCTGGAGAAGCCGGAAGAACGAAACCTCGCGCTGCAGCTTGTGCGGTTCCAGGATGCCCTGACAATCGCGGCTGTCGAGAGCAAGCCGAACCACATCACCAGTTATTTGTGGGATTTGGCGAAGAGTTATAGCGGCTTCTTCCAGAACTGTTCCGTGCTCAAGGCCGAGACCGCCGAGTTGCGTCAGAGCCGGTTGTTGCTGTGCGACGTGACGGCGCGCGTGATTCAGCGCGGCCTCGACCTGCTCGGCATTCGAACCGCGGAACGCTTGTGACCCGACGAGCCGCGACCGTCAGGGAGCGCTGGCGTCAGCGCTCCCTGACGGTCGCGGCTCGTTCACGGAAAATCGCGAATGACCAGTGACACTACTTCCACATCGCAC
>JBBQPD010001140.1:0-1937 GCA_038331535.1 Gemmatales bacterium
CCGGTGCGCGCCGCCGAACTTAACAAGTACCTGCCCGAGGATACCGAGATCGTCGTCGGCATCGACGTGACCGCCGTTCTGGAGTCGGGCCTTGTCAAGAAGCACATCCCCGATCTGCTCAAGAAATACGGCGGCGACCTGTTGCAGCTCGGCGCCCAGGCCGGCGGTCAGAAGATCGACGAAGACCTGATGAAGGCACTCACCAAGTCCCTCGCCGACGCTGACGCGGTGCGGAAGTGGATCGACGACAACAAGAATGTCGTGCGCCGCGTCGTCATCGGCACCAGCGCCGACTTCGAGGACGGCATTGCCCTCTTCATCCTGGAGGGGAAGTTCGACAAGGCCCGTTTGAAGGAGACGTTCGATGGAATCGCCAGCGTCAAGGGGTTCGGCATCGTAATCAAGGTGATGAAGGAAGGCAAGCACGAGTTCTACAGCGTCAAGGTGCCCGGCGACGAGGACGCCCTTTTCGTGGCGCTCGCCGACGACAGCACCATCCTCTGTTGCCAGGACGCGAAAACGTTGGTGAAGGCGCTGGAGCGGGCCGACCGAAAGGGGCCGGCTGTGCGGAAGGAGCTGATCGAGGTCGCGGCCAAGATCGACACGAAGGCGAGCTTGTGGATGGCAGCTGCGCCGAAGGAAGCGGACGAGTACGTCGCTGCGCACGGCTATATCGTGGTGACCGACGGCATCCGCCTTGTTGCGTCCGTCACGAGCAAGGACGCCGACGCTGCCCGCAACACGGCCAGCGATCTGAAGGACTCGCTCAAGGACACGGTCCAGGAACTGGAGGAAGCCAGCAAACTCTTCCCGCCGCTGGGCGCGGTCCGGGACATCCTCAAGAAGGTCGAGCCGAAGGCGGAGAAAAACGTCGTCACCGTCGAGGTGGAGGTACCGGGCGCGACGCTCGACAAACTCATCAAAGATCTGCCGGCGATCGAGTAACTTGGCCAGTGACACAGGGCTGTCAACGAGCCGCGACCGTCAGGGAGCGCTAAGAGTCTGTCCCACAAGGGGTCGCATTCTACGAGCCGCGACCCTCAGGGAGCGTTTTCTGCGGCATGTTGCCAACGCTCCCTGACGGTCGCGGCTCGTAAAACCCACTTGTGGGACAGACACTAACGCTGCCTGACCGTCGCGGCTCGTTCAACTTACTTCTGCGCGTGCTTCACTTGAAGAATTCCGCCATCTCGTCCGTTGTTACTCTCAGTTCGCCGCGCTCGCGTTTTTCGAGCAATTCCTGCTTGTCAGCGCGTGCAAAGAGCACGGCTTCCTTGTCTTCGTATAACACGGCCCAACGGCGGTCGGCCCGAACCGCGTTGAGTCCCGGCGTGTCGCACGGAACGAGAAGAAAATCGGTCGCATCCCGCCGCGGAATCTCCAGGTCCGGCTGCTCCTGAGTGAAGAAGCGGAAATTCGCCGTGACGGTGTCGCGCGCGAACAGCGTGACGTTGCGGCCGTCCACGGACACGCGCACGTTCGGGTATAGTTCCCATGTCAGGTACGATCCCCACCACAGCGGCGTGTAGACGTTCCCTTTCAAGTTGTTCGCCTTCATGAACGCGACGGCGCGGTCTGGTCGGGTTGGCCCGAACGCCGACGGCCCGAGCAAGATTCGCGGCCGCGGATCGAGGAGGACGGTAACAACCGTTAAAACGGCGACGATGCCGGACAGGCAGGTAACGATGAGCCAGCCGAGCGGCGTGGGTCGGTGTTCGTGGCGTGAGGGTTCTTCTGTACGACCCACGATGGCGCCGGCGAGGAGACCGACGACCGGCGCGAGCCAGATGAGCTGAACGGGAATATGGCGATTCGACTGGAACGCCATTACCGTCAGCGGCAGACAGCTCAGGAGCCACACCCACGCCGGCAGGTCGGCAATGCGACGGCCCGTCCGCCACAAGTCCAGGCCGACGAGGAGGACGACAGCAAGCAGG
>JBBQPD010001141.1:0-1916 GCA_038331535.1 Gemmatales bacterium
GCGCGGTAACGGACCACGCCGGGATCGGCCAGGCCCGGATCGGGGTTTTCCGACTTGCGCCAGTTCACGGACGCGCCCAGGTGGACGAGACACTTTCCCTCATTCTCGTACAGCGGCAGGAAGGTCAGCCGGCCGCTCACCGCATACTTGCCGTCGCCGAAGTCGGCGCCGTTGCCGTCGTGCAGGGCCAAGTTCTGGCGGTAAGCCATCGCCGACCAGGTGCCGTGTTCGTCCAGCACCGTGTTGCCGGCCCAGATGCCTGTACCGAAGCGCTGATAGAGCGCGTCCGTCATGGGCGAGGCTTCCATGAACGTCATGGCCCGGCTGCTGGCCGTCGTATCGCCTTCGAGTCCCTGCGGGAGTCGCTGCTGGCCGACCCGCACCTTGCCGATCCAGGGAATGTCCTTCTCGCCCACCCAAGCCTCGCTCAGGTTGGGAATCCCTTGCCGGACCTGTTCCACCGCGTAGATGATGTTCCATTCGAAGACTTGCCAGGCCGTGCCGTCCATGAAGATACGCAGCCGGCGGAAGAACGTGCCGTCCTGCATGTCGCCAAACTGCGCCGGCGCTTTCAACACCGGACTTTGCGTGAACCAGACGGTATCCTGCATGAACTCGCCGCCGACGTGGAAGCTGAAGTCCTTGTTCGCCGTCTGCGCTGTGAAGCCGGAGGCGAGATCCCAGTTGGCGGTCATCTTGCGGTCGCTGCCAACCTCGAAGCCCTCTTCTTTCAACTTCCTCTGAACTTCCGCTTTCTGTTGTTGCTCCTTCTCCGCCAGGTAACCCTCGACGACCTTCTTGACGGCCGTGTCGCTCAGCCCATCGGGAGCCGTGAGGTCGGCCGCGGCAGACAGGTGGCGTCTGGCGTCCAGGATCACTCTTAAATCTTGAAGCTCGCGATCCCCCGCTGCGAGACGGGCCTTAAGCTCGGCCGCCGTCTGCTGAGCATGAGCGCTTCCCGTCACAGCCACGAGGCCAACGACCGTGCAGGCGAGATAGGTGCGCAGGTATCGAAACCCACTTTGAAACATCCTTGATTACCCCAACGGTCGATCCGGCGAACTCCGTGCGACGTTCTCTTCTTCGGCCAACGGCGAGGCGCGGAAGTACGAAAAAACCGATGGTAACGGAAAGGAGGGGTGTACCGAGAAGATCGGTAATTCGGAGAAGGAGGTTGCGGCCAAGGAGCCGCGCACGCAGTAAGCGATTACGCGGCCCGCTTACTGCGTGCGCGGCTCCTCGGAATCAAGCCTCTCGCGGGGCGAGCGTCGCGATTCCGGCTGCGGCTGACCCATCCTCACGAATAATCTGCCATCCGCACCACGCCCACAGACCGAGCAGCAGGTACGTGTCGAACGGCGGAAAATGATAGGTCGGGTCGAGCGTCGTCGCGCCATAGTGCAGGCCAATCAGCAGCACGATGACGGCGAACGGCACCGTCGTCTTTCCCCCCAGTCGAACGAACAGCAGCAGCAACGGCAGCGCCGCCAGCAACGTGTCGTAATACATGAAGTGAAAGCAACTCAGCCACGCCCCGAGGAGGAGGAAGGCGGCGCCTGGTCCGTCGTTCGAGCGCACGGCCCGACGGCGCCAGAGCGCGAAGATCAAGTACACTGCCGACACCAGCAGCCACAGGCCGAGTGCGAGGCGTGTCGGCAGGGGGGCGTTCGCTTCCTCCAAGAAGCCCCGGCGCACCGCTCCTTGCAGGTCGCGGCTGAGCAATATCCAGGATTTGTCGCGCGCGTAACCTTCTGCCGCGATTCGCCCCACGCTCAGCCAGTCGAACCAGCTCTGGACGCCGACCAACGGCAGCGTCAGCGCCATCAACGTCAGCCCGGTCGCGGCCATCGCCAGAGCCATGCGCCAGCGACCGCTCAGCACGGTCACTGGGAAGAAGGCCACCGCCCAGACCGGCT
>JBBQPD010001142.1:0-1912 GCA_038331535.1 Gemmatales bacterium
ATTCCCGGGCGCCGGCCCCTGGGTGGTGGCCGCCGCCGTCTTCGGCAAGGGCTTGCACAGCGCCTTCTTCGTGCCGGCCAAGTACGGCGCCAAGCCGGAGATCCATAATCCGCACATGCTGTCGCGCGGCAACGGCATCCTCGAATCGCTGTCGTTCCTCGCCGTCATCCTCGGCACCGTCTGCGGCGGTACGCTCTCGTATTACTGCGAGAACCGTGAGTACATCATCGGCCTCATCCTCGTCGGCCTGGCGGTGCTTGGCCTGCTCGCCAGCCTGCTGATCGCCCGGATGCCCGCGGCCAACCCCGGCCGGCCCTTCCCGCCCTATCTGTACAAGCCGCTGGCCGCCAACATCGGCCAGATGCTGCGCTCGCGGCCCATGGTGCTGTCGATCATCGGCATCGCCTTTTTCACCTTCATCGTCGCGTTCATGCGGTCCACGGTCTATATGTACGGCGAGTGCCAGGCGCCGCGCTGGAACGACCGGGACGTGAGTCTCGTGGTCGGCATGGTGGCCGTCGGCATCGGCGTGGGCAGCCCGCTGGTGGGCTACCTCTCGGGCGGCAAGGTGGAGGTGGGGCTAGTGCCCATCGGCTCGATCGGCATGGCCATCGCCGCTGGCGTCGCGGCTTTTCTGCTGGGCTATGTGCCGGGCCTGATCGCCTGCATCGTGCTGATCGGCCTGTTCACCGGATTTTATCTTGTGCCGTTATATTCCCTGCTGCAACATCGGGCGCCGAAGACCAGCAAGGGTGACTGGGTGGCGACCAGTAATTTCCTCAACGTCACCGGCGCCATGGCGGCGACCTTTCTTTTCTGGCTCATGGCAGAGACGGCCATCCTTTCCGGTTTGGCGCCGCAACTGCCGACGACGGACGTGCAAACCGGCGCGCTGGGAGAAGTGAAAGGCGAAAGGGATCGGCCGGAATGGGTGGAGGTGGGCGGGCAGCGCCTTCCCCCGGAAGGCCAGACCGCCGTGGTCGATCCCGTCCGGACCAGCCTGAAACAGGGCGAAGAGGTCAAGGTCGCAACCTACGAGCTGGCGGGGATGCCCTATTACCACATCCGGCGAGCGACGGACGCGCAACGGCCTGTTTACGACCAACGCCATCTGCCGACTCTCTTATTTCTCAGCGTGGCAGTCATGACGCTGCTCACCTTCTTCGCGCTGCGCAGCCAGCTGCCCGACTTATTGCTGCGAACGCTGCTGTGGGCACGGCGACAGGGCCGGCACGGCATCGAAGTGGCCGGCATGGAACATCTGCCGACGAGCGGCCCGGTCATCCTGGCCACCAACGCCGATCACCTCGACGCCTGTTTGAGCGTGCTGAGCGCGACGGATCGGACGACGCGGTTCGTGCTGGTGCAGAAGACCGGCGACCGGCCGCTGTCGTGGTTGGCGCGTCTGTTGGCGGGCCGGGATTCGCTGGCCGTCGTGGGCGGCGGCAGGCAGGTGAACTGGGACGACGTGGCGCGGCGAGCGGACACGGCGCTGGCAAGGAAAGAAGTCGTCGGCATTCCGCTGGACGCGCCGTACCCGGCGGGCTGGCTGGAGCGCATGTTCGCGAAGTCCGGGCCTGCGGCTCCCGTAGTGCTGCCGGTTCGGGTGGACGAGAAAGCCAAGGAGGTCGGCCACGCGCGACGAATCTACCTGATCGCCGACGAACCGCTGAAAGCGGGGGCGACGCTGGAGGAGACGCGGCGATCCCTCCAGCGGTTATCCGGTCGATTGGAGGACTGGGAAACGAACAGGAAAGAAAGCGTCAAGGACACTGGTGTGCAGGGGGCGCCGTCGGCCCATGCAGACGCCCTGGACGAGCGCACCCGCGAAGGGCCGGAGCCAGGGAGTCGAATCCTATGAGTGACTGTCCCCTATGTCTCCCCTCTCCCCGGTACTCCGGGGAGAGGGGTC
>JBBQPD010001143.1:0-1911 GCA_038331535.1 Gemmatales bacterium
TCATCGTTTTTTGGGGTGTCGTGTGGGGGGTGGGCGGACTTTGGTGCGGGTCGCTGGTGGGGTTTGGGGGGGGGCCCGCGCCACCCCGCCCGCGCCGGCCGCTCCTCACTTCTGCATGGCTTTGTACGCCAGCTTGGCCGCCTGTTGCACCACCAGGATGGGATCGCTCTTCTGAATGTCCGCCAGCGGCTTCAGCGCCCGGCGGATCGTCTCCTTCGATTTCGTGCCGATTTCGATCAGCGTTTCCAGCGCCGTCAGGCGCGCAAAGCCCTTGATCTGGCCGATCGGCAGATTTGGGTTCCCACCCGCGAAATCGCCCGTCAAGGCTTTCAGCAGATCGTCGACCGCCGGTTCCCCGATCTTGATCAGGGTTTCCTTGGCCGTTTGCCGTGCTGCGATCGCTTCCTCGTCGTCCAGTTTTTCCACTTTCAGGAGATCGACGAGGAAGGGCACCGCCTGCTTCGCCTCTTCGGCGCCGATCTTTCCCAGGACGAGACAAATCGACAACCGGGCTTTACGGTCCCCGTCCTTGAGCAAAGGCGCCAGAATCGGCCCGGCATCCTTCGCGGGCGGGCCGATGACGCCGAGGGCGGTGACCGCCGTCATCCGCACCTCGCCGGTGTATTTCGTGGCGACATCGATCAAGCCGGGGACCGCGGGCGCGGCGTCCGCTCCGAGCTTGGTCACAGCCTTGAGCATCCGCAGCCGCACCGTCTCGTTCTTGCTCAGCAAGCCATCGTTCATCAGCTTGACGTGATCCTTGGTGAACGGATATTTCTCCAGGGCATCGTCGGCCGACTTCTGCACCAGCGGGTCGGCGTGTTCCATCGCCTTGAGCAGGGCCGGCAGCACGCCGTCCGTTTCGGGCGGCAGCGCGGCAAGCGCTTCGGCCGCCTTGACCGTCAGCTTGGGGTCGCCGTCCGCCAGCACCTTCGTCAACGGCGCGACCAGTGCCTTGCTGTCGTTCTGTAACTTGAGCAGCGCGGTGAGCGCCAGCATCCGCAATTCGGCTGCCTCATCTTTCTCGAGAACTTTCGTGATGTCGGGCAAGGCGCCGCGGGCATCGTCGCCAAGCTCCGTGATGGCGAGGACGGCGTAGCGCCGGACCGACTCGCCCTTGTCCGAGAGAAAACCCGTCAGCGTCGGCAACTCGGCTTTCGTCGGCTTGCCCAGCTTCGTCAGGGCATCGGCGGCGGCTTTGGCCACTTCCACGTCCGGGTCGCGCAGCAATTCCAGCAATGGTTTGAACGCCCGCGCCTTGGCATCGGCGCCGACGGCCGCGATGATGGCGAGCGCCTTGAGCCGGATGGCCGAGTTCGTGTCCTTCAACAGGTCGAGCACTTCGGGCAAGGCGGGCAGGGCGTCGCGGCCCAGAGAGGCCAGGGCGTCCACGGCGAACAGGCGCCCCTCCGGGAAAGCGGCGTCCTTCAGCAACGGCATGAGCAAGTCGAGATGCTCGCGGCCAGCCGTGCCGACTTTGCCGAGCGTTTCCATCGCCGTCCGCTTCACGTTCGGGTCGGTGTCCGCGAGCAGCTTGAGCAAGACCGGCACAGTCTCCTTGGCCTCGGGGCCGTAGCGGGCGATTTCGCGCAGCATTTGAAGACGGTCGCCTCCCGGCTCTTGCAGCTTCTTCGCCAGGTCGCCCACGTCCGGCGGCAACGTCCAGACGCGCAGGGTCTTGTCGTAGCCGCCGGAGAGGGAGCGCCGGCCATCGGGGAAAAAGGCGACACTCTGCACCCAGTCGGTATGCGCGTCGAACTTGCCCAGCTCGCGCCCCGAGGCGACGTGCCAGAGCCGCACCGACTTGTCGTTGGCGCCGCCGGCGCCGGAGAGCAACCGGCGTCCGTCCGCCGAGAAGGCCAGCGTCTTAACTTGATCGAGATGACCGCGCAGACGACGTAGCTCCTGACC
>JBBQPD010001144.1:0-1895 GCA_038331535.1 Gemmatales bacterium
TCGCCCCTTTTTTATTCATCTTTCCGGTGGCGGTGGTCCGCCAGGTTGGGGGCCCCCCCTCGACGAGTGGCGGACATACTCCGGCCGGAGCGGCGTCCGGACCGCTTCGCCCACGATTCCAAAAGATCGTCTAGCTTTTCCTGGAGCGTCAGCTACAATGCTTTTTAGAGAAGGCTGAGTCGCCCTCGGAGCTTTCTGTCCGCTGGCTTCACTTTTCGTTGCTTCGGTCCCAGTGCCGCGGCGTCTTGAAGTCCGCAACCCGATTTGCGAGAACCTTGAATTACTGTCCCTGACACCCGAATCGTGTCCTGAGACGTGGGAAGTTGGAGAGAGCCGGCATTGCCCGCCGCGACTCGCGTTCGTTGCCTATCCCTTCCGCCCACCTCGTCGCAGTCCCATCCCAACATTGACCGGAGGAAGAAACATGGCCGTCGCTCGCAGCGACGACGGGTCAAACGTGGCCCGTAGACGGACCCTTCGCAGGACCCCCGACGTAGCATCCACCCCCCTTTCCAACCCCGGCCCGGCGCCCGTTGCGGTCGCCGCACCTCCTGCCGTCGCGCCCGGAGTGGCGCGCGTCGGCGGTGCCGGCCCGCGGCTCGATGACCTGTACCGCATGCCGATGCCCAAGCTCTTCGCGCTCGCCGAGCACGAAGGCATCATGGAACACACCGGCATGACGCGGGCACAGCTCATCGTCGGCGTGGTACGGCGGCAGATCGAGCACGGCGAGATCGTCCGCGGCTGCGGCACGCTCGAAGTGCTGCCCGACGGCTACGGATTTCTGCGCAGTGCCGCCCACAATTACCTCGCCTCGCCGGAAGACATTTACGTCTCGCCGAGCCAGATTCGCCGCGTCGGCCTGCGCACCGGCCTGGTCGTCGAAGGGCCGATCCGCCTGCCGATCGAGGGGCAGGAGAACTTCGCCCTGATGCAGGTCGAAGGCGTCAACGGCCATCCTCCGGAAGAGAAGATTCGGCCGACCGTCTTCGAGGATCTGACGCCGCTGCATCCGAACCAACGGCTCATCCTGGAATCGACGCCCGACGAGATCGCCGCCCGCGTGGTCGATCTCGTGTCGCCGATCGGCAAGGGGCAGCGCGGCCTGATCGTCTCGCCGCCGCGCGCCGGCAAGACCGTCCTGCTGCAAAAGATCGCCCTCGCGCTGAAGAAGAACCATCCCGAGTGCTATCTCATCGTCCTGCTCATCGACGAGCGCCCCGAAGAAGTGACGGAAATGGTGCGGGCCGTCGCCGCTCCGAACGCCGAGGTCGTCGCCAGCACCTTCGACGAACCGTCGTCCGAACACGTCCACGTCAGCGAGATCGCACTGGAAAAGGCGAAACGCCTGGTCGAGGACGGCCGCGACGTGGTCATCCTGCTCGATTCGATCACGCGCCTGGCGCGTGCCCATAACACCGAGGCGCCGTCGGGAGGCAAGCTGCTCTCCGGCGGTCTCGACAGCAACGCCATGCAGAAGCCGAAGCGCTTCTTTGGCGCCGCCCGCAACATCGAAGAGGGCGGTTCGCTGACGATCATGGCGACGGCCCTGGTGGACACCGGCTCGCGCATGGACGAGGTGATCTTCGAGGAGTTCAAGGGCACCGGCAACATGGAGTTGCACCTCGACCGCCGGCTGGTGGACAAACGCGTCTGGCCGGCCATCGACATCAACCGCTCCGGCACCCGCAAGGAAGAGATGTTGATGGGCCCCGAAGAAGTGGACCGCGTGCGGACGCTGCGGCGCGTGTTGGCCGATATGCACCCGACCGAGGCGATGGAGCTCGTCGTGAACCGCATGCGCAAGACCAAGACGAATGCTGAGTTCCTGATGACGATGAACATGGGGTAATTGGTCGAGATCGATCCTGTTGAGCCGTGAGCGCGGCTTGCCG
>JBBQPD010001145.1:0-1891 GCA_038331535.1 Gemmatales bacterium
TAACCCCCGGCCCCGCGCAGCATTTACGCGGGCTGCAACCCCCGGCGCCGCGCCCGATCTAAGCGGGCGGGAACCCGCGGTGGGCTGGAACCCGCTTCCTACGTGCGCGGCTCCTTCGCGGCGATGCGTCAGCGCACCACGCACAGCACAGAGATGGTCACCGTTTCGGCCGCCGGCTTGAGAAGATGGACGCGGACGGTCGTGCGCAAGTCGCCGCTCAAGCGGCCAGGATCGATCTCGATTTTGAGCTTCGCATCCGTCCCTGGACCCTTTTGCCAGGTGCAGTGGACGGCCGGATCATCCACTTCGATGCGTTCGATCTCGACCGCGCCGCCATCGAGGGCGCTCAGCCGCACGAGTCGCGGCGACAGCGGCTGCCCCTTGTCGCCGTCGAACGTTACCTGGGCCGGCACGGCGCGGACGCTGCGGCGCGGACGCTTGACGACGGTGATCGGCACCGTCAATTCGCGATAGTCCGGATCATCGGTGTAGAGATGCACGGCGAGGTCGTGACGGCCTTCCGGGCAATCGACCGGGACTTCCAGGCGCACGGACTGGACCGACGAGCCGCCTTCGTGGCGACGTTCGCCGACGACCGCGCGCAGACACGCCGAGCCAGCGTCGGCGGAGCGGATGGAGAGCGGCTTCGCTCGGCTATCGGTAACGGTGATCTCGTGGACCCCCGGCGCGTCGGCCGGCAGCGTCAAGGCGGCCGGCTGCACCAGCACTTCGGTCACGACGTCGCCGACGATGACCAGCTCCAGCTCGTTTGTCGTCTCACGCTCGCGATAAATCAGGCGCGTGCGCCACGACTGTGTGCCTTGCGCGAGCGCCAGCGTGTTGATTTCGAGCAGCAGCGTCCCCTGCTCACCGGGCGCGTACGTTCGCTTCTCCATCTTCGGCGAGACGCAGCCACAGGTCGAGCGAACGTCGCTGATTTCGACGGCTGCGGGGCCGCGGTTGACGAACGTGAAGCGCTGCGCGAGCGGCATCCCATTCCGCACGCGGCCAGCCTGATAGACGGGTTGATCGCAATACAACTCAGCCCGTGCCGTTCTACTCATGAAAGCGAGACCGAGGAGGAGAGCCAGGACCGCGATGAGCGTCTGCCGCATGTGCATCCTCCGTCCGTGTGACAAGGCCGGTGGGATACGCAATGTCGCGCCCGGAGGCAAGATCAGTTCGGGAAGCTGCGCGGAAAAGCGACTTTCCATGTTGACGATACGCCCTGCGCCCCCCTACGATTTCATTCTGTCCCGAGCGTCGAACTCGGTCCCGTCCGCGACCCAGCGTAACCGTTCGGAGCGTGTCTCCGGCCGAGATTCGGCCCACTCCCGGACAACAGAACGAAAGAAGAGGTGTTTCATGGGTGATTTCTTTGCCTTCCGCCGGATGCTTGCGCCGTTGTTGATCCACATCATTTTCTGGGTCGGCGTGCTCGGCTCCCTGGCGCTCGGCGGCGCCGTTCTAGCCGGTCAGGTCGATCCGATGAAGGTGGCGGAGGACTGGAGCATGCCTTCCGGAATCCTCTCGCAACTGCGTGCCCATGCCGACAATCTCAAACTCTTCGTCGGTCTCTACTTCCTCATCATCTCGCCGCTCAAGATTCGGCTGATCTGCGAGCTGCTCATGCTGCCGTTCCGCATCAACGGCACTCTGACCGACGTGCGCAACACCCTGCTGGCGCAGCGCGAAGTGACCAGCGGACCGGCGCCGAGGCGATAAGCGGTTGTTCCAGAAGCGGGTTTTACGAGCCGCGACCGTCAGGGAGCGTTTTCCGTCGCGCTCCCTGCCGGCCGCGGCTCGTAAAACCCGCTTCTGGAACAACCGCTTATCGCCTCGGCGCCGGTCCGCTGGTCACTTCGCGCTGCGCCAGCAGGGTGTTGCGCAC
>JBBQPD010001146.1:0-1889 GCA_038331535.1 Gemmatales bacterium
CGTGGAAATAGTACGTCGCCAGCACGAGGAACACGAGCAACAAGAATGCCCCGATTCGCGCCTGGTAGCCGACGATGACCGACAGACTGCCGGCGACCAGGAAGACAATGGCCCCGACCAGCATGAACTGTGGCGCGGGAACGCCGGCGGCTTCCATGGTTTTCGCGACATCCCCGAAGTGCGGCACCTTGTTCCCCACGGCACTCATGAAGAAGATCGTGCAGAGCAGCAGGCGCCCGAGCAACGAGAGCAAGCCCTGAATCTGAGTTGGCATCGCTCACTCCTTTTTCGGTCAAAGTTCGCGCGGTCACGCCAGATCGAACAACATCACTTCCGCCGGGGATTCGGCGAGAAGCGAAAGACGCGCTTCCTCGCTGACGGCCACGCCGTCGCCGGCCTGCACTTCCTGGCCATTCACGGCAAGCTTGCCGCGCAGCACTTGCAACCAGGCGAGCCGCCCAGCCAGCAGATCGTGAGCGACCGTTTGGCCGGCGTCGAGTGTCGAGAGATAAATTTTCGCGTCCTGATGGATCGTCAGCGCTCCCTCCGCACCGTCGGGCGCGGCGACCAGGCGCAACGCGCCCTGCTTCTCGTTCGCGGCGAAAAACTTCTGCTCGTAGCTGGGCTTGGTGCCGTTGGTCGCCGGTAACAGCCAGATCTGGTACAGGTGAACCGGCTCCGTGGCGGACGGATTGAACTCGCTGTGGCGCACGCTTGTGCCGGCGGACATGCGCTGGAACTCGCCGGGGCGCAGCACTTCGCCGTTGCCCATGCTGTCCTTGTGCTCCAGCGCGCCTTCGAGGACGTAGGTGACGATCTCCATGTCCTTGTGGCCGTGCGTGCCGAAGCCCTTGCCCGGTAGAACGCGATCCTCGTTGATGACACGCAGAGCGCGGAAGCCCATGTGGGCCGGGTCGTAGTAGTCGGCGAACGAAAAGGTGTGATAGGTGTCGAGCCAGCCGTGGTCGGCATGGCCGCGCTCATTTGACTTGCGAATCTTTATCATGGCCAGGCTCTTACATCGTCCGATTTTGGTCCGAGCCGGAAGCGTTAGCGACGGTGTGACGTCCGTCGCTGACGCTTCCGGCTCGGACGAGTCTTGTCCTCACTTTTCCGTCTTCACCCGCTCCAGCGTCAACACGGTATGGACGCCGTCCTCGCGGAAGCGCAGATCGGCGCGGGCCGATTGCAGCGTATCCAGCAGCCGATTCAGCGGCGACGTGTCGAGCGTCGTCTTCTGCAACACCGGCTTGCGGAACGAGCCGTGCCGCTCGTTCGCCACCTCGTCGTACTTGGGATCGTAATGGTACGCGGTTCCGTCCGGGCTAACGGGGACGAAGCCGAGATAGCGGTACGCCGCCGCGGCCGCCTGGTCCGCCGGAGCGTCCTCCGCGACGATGCCGCAGCGATACAGGCCATACCAGATCGGCAGCGAGGTGCGCGCCTGGTGGTGCGTTTGCAATTCCAGGTAGCGCTTCAACAGACCCTTCGAGTGCCCTGCCGCGCCGGGGGAGAGGTGCAGCGACGTGTTCACGTCCACGGTCGTCACCTTGCCTTCCTTCTTCGCCGTGGCCGTGTCGATCAGCTCGTGGATCATCTCCTCGTTGAGCGTGAGATAGAAGGCGCCGTCGAGCATGGCGTAGTAGACGGCCGGCAGGAAAGCGTCCTTACCCCGACGCGGCTGATCGCCAAAGACTTGCCCTACCATTTGCCGGCCGGCGGGCGTCGCCTGAACGCGGACAATGGAGACGCCTTTATACTCTTTCTCCAAAGGCCCCCAGGTCAGCGCTCCCGGCAGCGACAGCATCGCCCCAGTACGCAGCGCCGTCAGCGCTGCCGCCATGGTGAGTGGGTTCTTGACGTACATGCCGATCGCGACGGGCAGGGTC
>JBBQPD010001147.1:0-1886 GCA_038331535.1 Gemmatales bacterium
ACCGTCAGGGAGCGCTGGTCCCAGCGCTCCCTGACGGTCGCGGCTCGTAACGATACCCCATGAGGTCCGACATGGCCAAGACGACGCCAAAAACCAAGTCCGACGATGTGCTGCGTCTGCCCGCCGAAATCGAGTACGCCGCCGAGCTGGAAGCGCTCAAGAAGATCGACAAGTACGACAAGCCAGATGGCTGGGTGTTGTCGCCGCGCGCCGTCCGCACCTACATCCTCGGCGGCAAGGCCGGCGACGTGGCGATCAAGGCGAAGTACCTCGGCAACCAGCGCGTCGTCGAGATCGCCATCGCCACGCTCGCCACCGACCGGGCGCTGCTGCTGACCGGCGAACCTGGTACTGCGAAGTCGTGGTTGAGCGAACACCTCGCCGCGGCCATCTGTGGCGACAGCCTCCTCGTGGTGCAGGGCACGGCGGGCACCACGGAAGAACAGGTGCGCTATAGCTGGAACTACGCGCTGTTGCTGGCCGAGGGGCCGAGCGAGCGGGCGCTGGTGCCGAGTCCCGTCTACCGCGCGATGGCCGACGGCAAGATCATCCGCTTCGAGGAAATCAGCCGGGTGCCGTCGGAGATTCAGGACTCGCTCATCACCGTCCTGTCCGAGAAGATGATGGCAGTGCCGGAACTGGGCTTCCACGTCTCCGCGAAGCGCGGCTTCAGCCTGATCGCGACGGCCAACAGCCGGGACCGCGGCGTCAACGACATGTCGGCGGCATTGACGCGGCGCTTCAACAAGGTCGTGCTGCCGGTGCCGTCGGACGTGGACACCGAAGTGCTGATCGTCCGCAAGCGCGTCGGCGAGATCAAGGAAGGGCTGCGCCTGACCGCGCCGGCCCCGGCCGAAGAGGCGGTGCGCAAGATCGTGCAAATCTTCCAGGAACTGCGCCGCGGCCAGACGCTGGACGGCAAGCAAAAAGTCAAGCCGCCGTCGGGCGTGCTGTCCACGGCGGAGGCGATCAGCCTGCTCGGCAACAGCATGTCGCTGGCCGGTCACTTCGGCGACGGCAAAGTGAGCGACCGCGACCTCGCCGCCGGCCTGCACGGCATCGTCATCAAGGAGGACGAACGCGATTTGAGCACCTGGGTCGAGTATCTGGAGAACGTCATGAAGAAGCGCGGGGCCGAATGGCGCGACCTGTATACTGCCTGTAAAGAACTGACGTGACCACGCCGCGAGGAATACCCAGGAGGGAAGGCCGCTGGTGATCTCTCCTTGAGCGGTACGCGGTTTGCTACGTTTCTAAGAGGAGCACCTAGAGGAGGAACCACCTGTTCCTCGCTGAGCTGTCGCCCTCCAGTCAGACGAGGACGTTATGACTACTGCCAGTGCGTCTCCGCGCACGCACCCTACCCATGTCTTGATTGTTGAAGATAACCCAGACGGCCGCGAATCGCTCCGCATCTTGCTGGAATTGCTCGGCTGTGAGGTCGAGGTCGCCGCCGACGGGTTCGAGGGCATCCGCAAAGCGTTGGAGAATCATCCAGGATTGGCGCTGATTGACATCGACTTGCCGGGTCTAGACGGCTACCAGGTTGCGGTCCGACTTCGAGATGCTCTCGATGGCGACATACTTCTCGTGGCCTATACGGCTCACGGGAGTTCTGACGCCCGACGCCGAGTGGAGCGCGCTGGCTTCGACGGCCATATTGTCAAGCCGATGGATCTGGAGGAGTTGAACCCGTGGCTCAGACGAGCGGCGGCCCGAGCGAATTGAGGTTATTCATCGGGAAACATACCGGGTCTGGTCGATCCACTGAGTCGTTTCGTTTCCCTCGATAGGTAGCTACGTGTCCGCGTCATGCTTGTGTAGATACGAGTAGACGTTGCCCTGGGCTATGAGGTGGTTTCACATCGTAGGTTAGGTTTCCGATC
>JBBQPD010001148.1:0-1878 GCA_038331535.1 Gemmatales bacterium
AGCACGCCGCCGCCGACTGGGATGCAACAGCCTGGGGCGACTTCGCGAAACGGTTGTTCTACGTCGCCGCCGACGCCGCCAAGCCGGGTGGCCTTGAACCGCTGGCGAACTGGCTCCGCGAAAAGGATGGCGCTGCACTAGCTTCGCGCCGGCTGTTCTATTTCGCCGTCGCGCCCGGCCTTTATGGTGACATCGCAGGACAGTTGGCGGCCGCCGAGCTGAATCGCGAAGACGGCGACAACTGGTGCCGGCTCATCATCGAAAAGCCGTTCGGCCGCGACCTTGCCTCGGCGCGCGTTCTGAATCAAACGCTCCGCAGCCATTTTCGCGAGGACCAGATCTATCGCATCGACCATTATCTCGGCAAGGAGACGGTGCAAAACCTGCTCGTCTTTCGCTTCGCCAACACGCTCTTCGAGCCGTTGTGGAACGCCAACTTTATCGACCACATCCAAATAACCGTGGGCGAGAAAGTGACCATGGAGGGCCGCGGCGATTACTACGACAAGTCCGGCGTTCTCCGCGATATGTTTCAGAACCACCTCTTGCAGCTGCTGACGGTCGTCGCGATGGAGGCGCCGGCGCGTTACGCCGCCGACACCCTGCGGAGCGAGAAGGTGAAGGTTCTTGAAGCGGTCCAGGTTCATGCCGCGGACGAGGCGTGCCGCCGCGTAGTGACGGGGCAGTACGCCGGTTATCGCTCCGAGAAAGGCGTCGCCGCTGACTCGCGCACGCCGACCTATGCCGCGCTGGAGCTGGCCGTGGACAACTGGCGCTGGCGCGGCGTTCCCTTCTTTTTACGCTCCGGCAAGGGGTTGAAGCAACGGCTGAGCGAGATCGTGATCCAGTTCCGCTGCCCGCCGCACTTGATGTTTCCCTTGCCGGCCGGCGAAACGTTGCAGTGCAACCGCCTGGCCATTTGCGTCCAGCCCGACGAGGGCATCCACGTGAACTTCCAGACGAAGGTGCCCGACGACGAAGGGACCGTGCTGCGTCCGGCGGACATGGAGTTTCATTACCGCACCGCCTACCCCGACCGCCCGATCCCCGAGGCCTACGAACGACTGTTGCTGGACGCGATGCACGGCGACGCCGCTCTGTTCATGCGCAGCGACGAGATCGAACGGGCCTGGGAGATCATGGACCCGCTCATCGCCGCTGTGGAAAGTTCCGAGGCGCCGAAACCGCTGGAGTATGCGGTCGGTTCCGACGGTCCGGAGTGCGCCGAGGAGTTTCTTGCCCAGAGCGGGCGGTCGTGGATTTCGATGTGTAAGCATTAATTCGGTTCGTAGAGGATGACCCATGCCGGAACTCGACCCCGCCGCGCGCGCCCTGCTGGAAGCCGTGTCCTTTGCCACGCGCGCCCACCAGGGACAGATGCGCAAGGACGGTCGCACTCCTTACGTCAGCCACGTTTACCGTGTCGCGCTGATCGCGCGCCAGGTCTTCGGCATCGACGATCCCGCCGTGCTAACGGCCGCGGTGCTGCACGACACGATCGAGGACACGACTACCGATTTCGACGACCTGGAAGAACACTTCGGCAAGGAGATCGCCGGTTGGGTGGCGACTCTCTCGAAGGACAAACGTCTTGAAGACGATTCGCGCGAGAAGGAATATCGGGCCGGTCTGGCGGGAGCGCCCTGGCAAGTGAAGGTGTGCAAGCTCGCCGACATTTGCGACAACCTCATGGACAGCAAGCATCTGGCGGGCGAGAAACGCGCCCGCACCGTTGCCCGTTCGCGCGCTTACCTCGACGCCCTGAACTCCCCGGACCTACCCGTCGCCGTGCGCAAAGCCTTCAATGTTGCCGAGAGACTACTGAAGGAGATGGAAAAGGGTGATTGATTGCCGCTTGCGGCTTAGCGGCCCTACACC
>JBBQPD010001149.1:0-1858 GCA_038331535.1 Gemmatales bacterium
ACCCCTACAACCCCTATTGGACCCGCCCCGCGACGTTCCGGGCGCTTTCCCCCGGGCGCCCCCGGCCGGTCGCGGCTCGTTGACCGCTTGACCCCGAGCACTTCTTCTCAGACAATGACCAGATATTGACCGGCCCTGGCGACCTCGTACTCTCGCCGGATCGTCGCACGCGGCGTCCGTCCCCACCTCCGCGTTCACTGTCCGTGCCCGAACCCCTTCGCCGCACTAGGACTGCAATGGACCGGCCCCACCTGACCCCGCGGCGGCACGTCGATTGCTTTCAGCGACGCTGCCCTCTTCCTACGTGATGCACACCATGAGCGATCGTCGTCTCGGTTTGTGGCTCATCGGCGCCTGCGGCGGCGTCGGCACCACCGCCACTCTCGGCCTGGCCGCCCTGAAGCGCGGTCTGACCGACACCACCTCTCTCGTCACGACGCTTCCGCAATTCGGCGGTGTGGACCTGGATGGCTTCGACCGCTTCGTCGTCGGCGGCCACGATATCCGCCGCGGCGGCTTCCGCCAGACGGTGCGCGAGATGCAGCAGCGCGCCGGCGTCTTCGACGGCACCCTCGTCAACGGCTGTCTCGCCGACCTGGAAGGCTGGGAGGCGAACGTCCGCCCCGGCACCGTCCTCAACGCCGGGCCGACCATCTCGAAGCTGGCCGACCTGCCCGAAGCGCGACAGGCCGAGACGCCGCGCGCCGCCATCGAGCAAATCAAGGCGGATATTGCCGCCTTCCGCCAGAGTCAGAAACTGGATCAGGTCGTCGTCGTCAACGTCGCCTCGACCGAGGCGCCGTTCGAGCTGGGCGAGGTCCACCAGGCGCGCGAACGGCTGTTGCCGGCGCTGGAGAAGCGGGCAGCGGTGTTGCCGGCGAGTTCGCTGTACGCCTGGGCCGCTCTCGACCTGGGCTTGCCCTACGTCAACTTCACGCCGTCGCTCGGCGCCGCCTTTCCCGCGGCGGATGAATTGTCGAAGCTGCGCGGCGCGCCGCACGGCGGCCGCGACGGCAAGACCGGCGAGACGCTGATGAAGTCGGTGCTGGCGCCGATGTTCGCCATGCGGAACTGGCGCATCCTCAGTTGGGTCGGCCACAACATCTTCGGCAACCGCGACGGCATCGTCCTCGACGATCCGGTCAACAAGGCGTCGAAGATTCAGACGAAGGACCAGGTCATCTCTAGCATCGTCGGCTACAAGCCGGCGACGCACGTTTCCATCGAGTACATCGAGTCGCTCGACGACTGGAAGACGGCGTGGGACCACATCCACTTCAAGGGCTTCCTCGGCACGAAAATGATCCTGCAATTCATCTGGCAAGGCTGCGATTCGCTGCTGGCCGGCCCGCTCGTCCTCGACCTGGCCCGACTGGCGCTGCTGGCCCAGCGCCGCGGCGAAAGCGGCGTGATGACGCACCTGGCGTGCTTCTTCAAGAACCCGATGGGGACGACGGAGCACGATTTCTTCAAGGAGTGGGAGATGTTGATGGGGTATATCGGGAAGTGACTCGATGACTCAGATCGGCGTGTTGGCGGCCTCTCCCAGGATCAAATTGACGCTGTCGTGATCGAACCACACGGGCACGCCACCCGGAGCGAGAAAGACCGCGACCCCATCGCGAACGACCAGCGCACGGGGATGATCGACCTCGAAGCGCTGACCGCCGTTCAACTCGACCGTGAAGACCTGGAACGGGACACGATCGGCCAACCCATTGAGGACTTGATCGAAGTTTTCGGCCGTCATGATCGATCACTCCTCGTTTAGCCGCAATACCGTTCGTCGAAGACGCTTTCCGGGTTACTGGGAACCGTTCCTGTTTCGGTGGGACCGGCGTCCCGCCGGTCCGGGATG
>JBBQPD010001150.1:0-1854 GCA_038331535.1 Gemmatales bacterium
GCTCGTCTTGCCGCCGACGCCCCATTCCTGAAGCGCTTCTACCAGCAAGTCGAATGCTCGTTGCGTCCAGGCGGCCGCCTGTTCATGTTCCGGGCCGCCCCAGGATACCGCGACGCGGAACGTGCCCTCTACCGAGAGAAACGGCACCGGCACCGGGCTGTCAAAGTCGGTCGGCGGCACGGCCCCGTCGAGCCACTTCGGGTGATGCGGCGTCATCACGTCCATCACCAGCGGGTTCGGCGAATCCGGCGTCAGCCAGGCGTCGTGAAAGATGACACAACCACTGTCCTCCGTCGTGCCGAAGAGCAGTTTGTGATAGTCGCCGCTCTCCCGAAGGAACTGTTCGCTTCCGTCAACTCGCCCCCATACCTCGTTGCTGTAGTGGGCGGCGAGCCCCTTCAGGGCCGAACCCGGAATGATCGGCAACCCGTAGGTGTGATGGAGACGGATGCCGGTTTCCAGGACGTTTTCGGACCCCAGCCCGACGATCAACCGGCCGGCGACGGTGAAATCGTTCGTCGAGGTCAAGCCTGGAAGCGACTTCTGGCAGCGCTCATAGGCGGTCGTGTAGAGCGCGCGCAAGTCGGCGTTGCCCGCGGCGGCAATCGCGGCGTTCAGAATAGCCCGTTTCTCGTCCGGGTTGCCAGTCTTTCCGGCCGCCGGCTCGGACAGGTATCGTTGCAACAGCAGGCCCGGATGTTGGCCGTGGTTGCGCCGCGCGGCGAGAGCGATGATTTTCTCTCTCACTTCTTGGCCTCCTGTTTTGAGGCGGCGTCCTCGCTTAGCGCTTCGGCATAGCGTTTGAGCCAGACGGCCGCATCAATGGCATCCCGGCTCAGGCGCAGATAGGTGGTTACGGAGTCGGAACGGCAATGAGCGGCCAGAGATGCCCCACTGGTCAAGTCGGCGTGTCCGCCGGCAAGCAGGACGGCCGCGAGGTCGGCGACATATTGGCAATCCGGCCCGCCGTCCGTCCGGTCCGGTTTGCGCTTGGACTGCGAGAAGGCGACTGCCTGGGCCAGTCCGCAAGTGTGGACCAACGCCGGGAATTTGCGGGCCACGGTGTTGTATTCGTCGAAGCCGGGTTCCTTCTTTCGGCCGTCGATCTTGTCGTAAGCCGCCTGGGCCAGCTTCTGGCTACGTGTCGGAACAGTCACTTCGCACCTCCTTCCGTGGGAGTGAACACGCAATGGACTTGCCCGCGGCCGACAGTAGCCTTGCCTCCGATCTGGAGACTCAGCTGCTTTGTGGCGAATTTCGCCAGCAGATCGCCTTCCTTGATCTCGTGTCCTTTCGGACCAAACACCCGATCGCAGGCGACTACGCCAGCGAGGATGGTTTCCGCTGGCAGCGACTCTTCCGTCCACAGCGCCCCCTCAACCACGGTCTTCGTGTCGTCGCTGATCTTGACGCGCGTCTGGACCTCGGTGCCGGTTACCGTGAGGAAGTCGAATACCACGTCGGGCAGCATCACAAACCGCTTTGTGAACTCGCTCTGCCAGGCGGCGTCACCGGGAAAAACTTGTTCGCCGATCCACTTCGCCCATTCGGTAACTTCCGTGTTCGAGACCGCCTTGAAGTCGAGGTCTTCGAGATATACCGCACCGTTCTCAACAAGGAATGTGCCGGCGGCGTGGAACGCCACGGCCGGCGTTTTCGCCTTGTCGTCCGCTTCCGCCGGAGCAGCGGGCACCCTCTTTGGCAGTCCTTTTGCACCCACAAGGTCCAGTGTCCGATGAAGCAGGTGCAGGGCAAGACGCGACGTACACCACGCGAAGGTGCCGCGAAAGCTGCGCACTGGCAGGCACACGAGCCGGGCATCGGTCGGGATGAGGGAGCCGGAGTTACCCTCGG
>JBBQPD010001151.1:0-1849 GCA_038331535.1 Gemmatales bacterium
GGTGGCGTCAAAGGCGGACTTTCGTATGGCGCGACCGTTGAATTCGGTTACGAAGCCGTCGAGAAACCGGTCCACATCCACGATTGGCACGCCACGATCTTACACCTGCTTGGTCTGGATCATGAGCGACTGACGTTCCGACATAACGGCCGCGACTATCGCCTGACCGACGTGGAAGGCAACGTCGTCCACAAGATTCTGGCGTGAAAGAGGGGAACGGCTGCGGCAAACCTTCCGTTCGTTTCTCCGTTTTCGCGATGGAAGCGGAGAGTTCGGCGCCGCCCAAAACGATACTCAGCTCCGTCCTTTACTCTCCTTCCACCACCTTCGCGTCGCCGACCAGGAACAGGAAGCGTTCCGGGTCGGTCGCGTTCAGCGTCAGCCGGCCGATGATGTGCAGCGGGCCGCGGGTGTACCGGAGTGTCTTGCCCTCTTCCATCTCGACCAGCACGATCCCCGTCCTCGTCGGCATCTCGCAGAACCAGCAGCCGATCGGGTTTTCGACCAGCATGAACGCGGCGCTGTCGAGGTCCGAGCCGAGCGGTTGCATGTAGCCGGTCAGCTCCACGCGCTTGTCGTCCAGCTCCTTCACATAGTCAGGGAATGTTGGCTTGTAGCGGCGGTCCAGAGACGTGTCGGTCAGTACCGCCCAGGGCAGCGGGTTGATCCCCTTGGGATCGACCGCCGGCAACGCGGGCAGGTCGGTCTTGTTGACCAACGGACGCGACGAGCGCGGCTTGAAGACGGCAACATGGCTCTGCTGATGTACCGTCTTATCCGGCGCGACGCCAGCCAGGGCGTCGGCGGCAGCGCGAGTGGCGCGGCGGTGGTCCAGCAGCAGCGGCGCCCGCAGGCTGAACTCGGTGACGCACCCGTCCATGATGGCGGCGGCGGTACCGACGTCGCCGTGTGCGCCGGCCAGTTCCGCCCCTTGCCACAAAAGACGTGCGTCGGCCGGCAGCCACAGCGCCAGTAATTGCAGCGACGCCGCGGCATCGCTGGGCAGCAGCTTGCGCTGCTCGTCGGCCAACCGGCCCGGTTCGTATTTGCCGGACGGGCCGACGAAGCGGATGCCGAACAGGTCGTCGAGATCGACGGCGCCGCGCGGCTCACGCGCGCGCAGGCGCACCAGGCGCAGGTGCAGCTCTTCGGCCCGTTGATACTTGCCCGGCGCGAGGCGGACGGCCTGCTCCAGACACGCGGAGGCCTGAGTGAGATCCCCCTGAAGCTGCCAGGCGGTGCCGAGGTTGGCGGCGAGGCGAAAGTGGGTGGGATGTTCGCGCTGCGCCGGCCGCAGCACCTCGAGGGCGCGGGCCACGTCTCCCAGGCGTACATACAGGGCACCTAGCTCGGCGGCCTCATCGGCGCTCAACGGGCGCTCTTGGGCGCCCTTCGCCAGACGTTCCGCTGCCGCCAAATAGCGAGCGCGCAGCGGCGACGGCAGCGCTTTTTCCGCTGGCTTGACCGCTACCAGGCGTAGTGCCCGCTGGTCGAGGAGAAAGCCGCGCCACTGCGACGGCAACTCGGCGACGGTCTCCTCCGCGCAATACAGCCCGGCGCGGGCCGGGCCGGCGAGACAACAGGAGAGCAGAACGGCGAGGACGGCGGTGCGCATGGCGAAACTCGTGCCGGCGATTGAGAACCTGCTTCCAGTGTAACAGACGAGTGTATTCTCATGTCCGAGCGGTGTGTGGAAACGAAGAATCGAAAATCATTTCCCCCAGCCGCAATTTGCTTCTCACCGCTCAAGCGGGCGCGCATAATACCGCCTGCCGATTTTGCGACACGAACCGTTTCTTAGCGTTTGTCACTGAAGGTGATAGTCGCATCAGACGGTCATCACGCCGTC
>JBBQPD010001152.1:0-1847 GCA_038331535.1 Gemmatales bacterium
CTTGGAGGCGACGTGCAGCATGCGTGAGGAGCGGGGACACGTCAAAGGGAAGATGGTGGTCGACGAGCCGTTCACGCTCTGGGGCTCGATCGCGGGCGACGTCACGGCCGTCAAAGGCTCCAAGTTTTACCTGCGCGGCGCAATCTACGGCGACCTGACGGTCCTGCACCGCGGCCGGGTCCACATCTTCGGCAACATCACCGGCAACCTCTTCGTGAAAGACGGCGCCAAGGTCATCCACGAAGGCGTCATCGGCGGCGACATCCTCAACTCCGGCGGGAGACTGTTCATCTACGCCAACGCGAAGTCCCTCGGCAAGGTCCGCACCGAAGAGGAAGGCCAGACGACGTTCGAGGGAATCGACCAGACGCCGGAAGATTAGCCATGAAGGTCGTTGGGGTCAGGTATAATCCTTAAAGAGCCCTGTTATGACCACGGAAACGGACATCAACACACTGCGCGACCTGCTGGACCGCTTGGGCGGGATCCCGCTGAGCCGTGTTCGATTTCATCCGGCACCCGGTATGGCTACGGAGCAGGACGTCATCGCGGCAGACGCTCACGAAGACCGCCTCTGCGAGTTGGTGGATGGCGTACTCGTGGAGAAGGCAATGGGATTCCGCGAAGCTCTCCTGGCCGGCGCGCTGGTCTCCATGCTGAGGGCATTCGTCGTCCCCCGCAAGCTGGGTGTCATTACCGGCGCCGACGGGATGCTCAACTTATTTCCGGGGGTTGTCCGAATCCCTGACGTCGCCTTTGTGTCCAAGGAGCGTCTGCCCGGCGGCCGAGTGCCTAGAGAGGCCATCCCCCTTCTGTCCCCTGACTTGGCAGTCGAGGTTCTCAGCGAAAGTAACACAAAAGCGGAAATGATCCGCAAGCGCGGCGAGTATTTTGACTCGGGCAGCCGCCTCGTATGGGAAGTCGACCCTGGCGATCGAATCGTGACCGTCTACACCTCGGCGAACGAATCGGTAGTCCTGGGAGAGGAACAGACGCTGGATGGGGGGGATGTGCTCCCCGGCTTCAGCTTGCCGCTCAAGACGCTCTTCGCCGAGTTGGACCAGACGCTCTGACCGGCGCGGCAACTATCGCGCGGCCGCTTCCTCTTCCTCTATGCGCTCCGCTTCGACCGGTTCACCGTTGCCCTTCTCGAATGTGAAGATTCCTTTCCCGGCGTCCGCATCGACCCGGATCGTGTGCCCGTCGGCGAACTCGCCAGCGAGGATGCGGGTGGCTAACGGGTTCTCGATCCGGTGCTGGATCACCCGTTTGAGCGGGCGCGCGCCGAACTGCGGATCGTAGCCCTCATCGGCCAGCATTTTTTTGGCCGCGTCCGTGACCCGCAGATTGAGATTCCGGCCGGCCAATCGTTTTCGCAGCGACTCGAGCTGCACGTCCACGATCCGGGTGAGCTGCTCCTTGCCAAGCGGGTGGAAAACGATGACTTCGTCCACGCGGTTGAGGAACTCGGGGCGGACGTGGCCCTTGAGCAGATCCATCACCGCGGCCTCCACCTCCCATTCGGCCGCTTTCTGACCCGTCAAACGCTGGATCTCGGCCGAGCCGATGTTGCTGGTCATGATGATGACGGTGTTCTTGAAATCCACCGTGCGCCCCTGCCCGTCGGTCAGCCGGCCATCGTCGAGCACCTGGAGCAGGACGTTGAACACGTCCCGGTGCGCCTTCTCGATCTCGTCGAAGAGAATCACGGAGTAGGGCTTGCGCCGCACCGCCTCCGTGAGCCGGCCGCCCTCCTCGTAGCCGACGTAGCCGGGGGGCGCACCGATTAGCCTGGCCACTGAGTGCTGCTCCATGAACTCGCTCATGTCGATGCGGACCATCGCGTT
>JBBQPD010001153.1:0-1846 GCA_038331535.1 Gemmatales bacterium
CGCATCCCGAATTGCTCGATTATCTCGCCGAACGATTTCAGCGCGAAGGCTGGTCGATCAAAGCGCTGCACCGCTGGATCCTGTTGTCGCACGTCTATCAACTCAGTTGTGAACCGGACGCAGGAGCATCGAAGGCGGACCCCGATAATCGTCTGTTGAGTCACTACTCGCGCCGCCGACTTGACGCGGAGTCCATCCGCGACGCGATGCTGGCAATCAGCGGAAGGCTCGACCCGACGATGGGCGGCGCGCATCCGTTTCCGCCGCAAAACCAGTGGAACTACACGCAGCACGCTCCGTTCACCGCCGTCTACGAAACGAATCGCCGCAGTGTCTACCTCATGACCCAGCGGCTCAAGCGTCATCCATTCTTGGCCCTGTTCGATGGGGCTGATACCAACGCCAGTACGCCGTGCCGCGTGCCTACCACGGTGCCGACGCAGGCGCTCTTCCTCATGAACGATCCGTTCGTCCATGAACAGGCAAACGCATTCGCTGCCCGTCTTCTTGCCGCCTCGTCGGATGAGACGGGACGTATCCGCCTCGCCTATGTGATGGCGCTGGGCCGGCCTCCTTCGCTCGTCGAAGAGCAAGGAATCGTGCAGTTTCTGGAGAAGTATCGAAGCCGCCTGAAAAGTACGGGCGTCGAGGCCAAGCAAACCGAAGTGCTTGCCTGGGCCGCGCTGGCCCGCAGTCTGTTCGCCCGCAACGAATTCCTCTTTGTCGAATGAGGCCGGTCCCGATGCGATTCAATCCAGCCACCGTTTCCCGCCGTGAGCTGTTCGGTCATGCCGCCGGCGGCTTCGCCGCGCTCGCCCTCGCTGGCATCCTCGCGGAAGACGGCAAGGCAGCCCCGAGCGATCCGTTGCGGCCGAAACACCCTCAGCGGATGGCCAGATCCAAGCGGGTCATCTTCATCTACCTGACCGGCGGCGTCTCACACGTCGACACGTTCGATCCCAAGCCAAAGCTGCTGGCCGACCACGGCAAGACGATCACGGTCGATAACTGGCAAGGCAAGCGCGGCCAGTTCAAGCGCTTCCTCAAGAAGCCAAACTGGGCCTTCCGACCCGGCGGCCAGTGCGGCACCGAGGTCAGCGATCTGTTTCCAAACGTCCGCACCGTGGTGGACGAACTGTGCGTGATTCGCTCGATGGAGTCGAACCACACCAACCATTACGAAGGTACGCTCGGCATTCACACCGGTTCGTGGACCTTCGCGCGGCCAAGCCTCGGCGCCTGGGTGAGTTATGGCCTGGGAACCGAAAATCGCAATCTTCCCTCGTTCATGGTCATCGCGCCCGCGGCTCCCTACGCCGGCGCCCAGACCTGGGGTTCCGATTTTCTGCCCGGCTGCCACCAGGGCACGCAGGTAGTGCCCGGAGCGACGCCCATACCGAACCTGCGGCCGCGCGTCGCCTCCGCGGACTTGCAACAACTCGAACTCGACTTCCTCGCCGATGCAAACCGCGCTCACCTGGAAAAGCGGCCGGAAGACGCGGCGCTCGAAGCCCGCATCAAATCGTTCGAGACCGCCTTCGGCATGCAGCAGTCAGCGCCCGAGGCGCTGGACCTGTCGCGCGAAACCGACACGACCTTGAAGCTGTACGGCCTGGAGAAGAATCGCACGAGCGGTTTCGCCTGGCAATGTCTCGTCGCCCGCCGTCTCTCGGAACGGGGCGTGCGCTTCATCGAGTTGATCGACACCGGCTCGTCCAACAACTGGGACTCGCACGGCAACATGGAGGAGCACGTTCGCCTGGCCAAGAACGTCGATCAGCCGATTGCGGCGTTGATCCTCGACCTCAAACAGCGCGGCATGCTGGACGATACGCTCGTTGTGTGT
>JBBQPD010001154.1:0-1839 GCA_038331535.1 Gemmatales bacterium
GTGCTCGATTGCCGCTTGCGGCTTGGCGTCACAGGACCGCTAAGCCGCAAGCGGCAATCCGGCTGACGATTTCCGTTTCGCGCTGCGCTGGTAGGATGGAGAAGGGCATGACGCCGCGGGGTCTCTCCCAAACCCTCACCCCTCCCGTATCCCGAAGGAGCAATCGTGTCCAAGTCGAACGCGCCCACGATGAACCACGGCGAGGGAATGCCGCACGTTCCCAATCCCGTCTACGACCATTCGCCCACCTTTCAGATGGCCTGCCGACAGCTCGAATCTCTCGTCGACGTCATCGATATCGACAAGGGTGTGCTGCTGCGCATGAGCCAGCCGAAACGGGCCATGATCGTCAGCATCCCGGTGCGGATGGAAGACAATCGCATGGAAGTGTTCACGGGTTATCGGGTGCAACACAGCCTCACCAGCGGCCCCTCCAAGGGCGGCTTGCGTTACCATCCCTCCGTTGACATCGGCGAGGTGGCGGCGTTGGCCATGTGGATGTCGTGGAAGTGCGGCATCATGAACCTGCCGTTCGGCGGCGCCAAGGGCGGTATCGCCTGCGATCCGGTAGCCCTGTCGCGCGGCGAGCTTGAGCGCCTGACGCGGCGCTTCACCGACGAAATCGGGGCGATCATCGGGCCGCGCCAGGACGTGATGGCGCCGGACCTCGGCACCGACGAGCAGACAATGGCCTGGATCATGGACACCTACAGCGTCAAGGTCGGGTACGCCTGCCCCGAGATCGTGACGGGCAAGCCGGTCGAGCTGGGCGGCTGTATCGGCCGGCGCGAGGCGACCGGCCGCGGCGTGACCTACTGCGTGTTGGAGGCGCTCAAGGAGTTGAACCTCAAGCCGGAGGACTGCACGGCCGTTGTTCAGGGGTTCGGCAACGTCGGCTCGGTGGCCTGTACGGAACTCGCCCAGCGACTGGTAAAGATCGTGGCCGTCGGCGACCGTTACGGTGCGATCCGCAACCTCAGCGGCATCGACGTGCCGGCCCTGACGAGGCACGTCAACGCCGGGAAACGGCTGCCCGACTTCCCCGGCGTTGAGCGCATCGACCCCGCCGAACTACTCACGACACCCTGCACGGTCCTGGTGCCGGCGGCCCTGGAGCGCGTCATCACAGGGGCGAATGCGTCGAAGTTGCGCTGTCGCGTGCTGGCCGAGGCGGCGAACGGCCCGACGACGCCCGAAGCCGACGCGGTGCTGGCCGACAGCGACGTCTACATCATTCCCGACATTCTGTGTAACGCCGGCGGTGTCACGGTCTCGTACTTCGAGTGGGTCCAGGACATTCAGCAGCTGATGTGGAGCGAGGAGCAAGTCAATCAGAAATTGCAGGAGCTGATGCTGCGGGCGTTTCATCAAGTGCGGACGCTGGCGCGCGAGAGAAATCTGACGAATCGCATCGCCGCGCTCAGTCTTGGCGTGATGAAGATCGCCACAGAGAAGATGCGCCGCGGGTTGTACCCGTAACAACCGGCGCGCCGCGACCTTGAACAAGGTACTCACGTCTTCGTCGCAGTACCCGATCGGGGCTTGAGAAATGTCAAGAATGCCTGGCTTGCGGCCGACAGGCGTTCGCCGCGCCGCACCAGCACGCCCGAGTGAATCGGGCGGATCACGTTGCCGAGTCCGCGGACGCCGACGCGGTGCCCACGGGTGACGGCCCCGCCGGGCATCAGCGGTACGATCGACACGCCCAAACCCGCCTCCACCATCCGCACGATGATCTCGGTGTTCGTCGCCTCCATATTTATCCGGGGCGACAGACTGCGGCCGTTGAATGCCTCCATCACGTGTTGCCGGCCGGTCGAGCCGCGCTCGAAAAGGATG
>JBBQPD010001155.1:0-1835 GCA_038331535.1 Gemmatales bacterium
TACTTCATCGTCGGCCACATCCATTACGTGCTGTTCATGAGCAGCGTCTTCGGCATCTTCGCCGGCATCTACTTCTGGTTCCCGAAGATGTTTGGCCGGATGCTCAACGAGAAGTGGGGCAAAGTCCACTTCGCCCTGACGTTCATCTTCGCGAACTGTACCTTCTTCCCGATGCACATCATCGGCATCGGCGGCCACCCGCGCCGTTATTACGATCCGACGATCTACAAGTACCTGGAGAACCTGCAAGGGCTGAACGTCTTCATGACGATCAGCGCGCTGATCCTCGGATTTTCGCAGTTCATCTTCGTGTTCAACGTGCTCTGGAGCCTGGCGCGCGGCGAGAAGGCCGGCCGCAACCCGTGGCACAGCAACACGCTGGAATGGACCGCTCCGTCGCCTCCGGGACACCTGAACTTCGACATCGCGCCGATCGTCCACCGCGGACCTTACGAGTACGGCGTCCCCGGCACGGCCGATGATTATGTGCCGCAGACGGCGCCGCTCGATACCACGCCGACACCGGTCGGGTCGCACTGACAATTGTTTACGTTTCGCGCGGATTCGCGCGAAACGTAAACCGAGCGGAGACCGATGCGAAACGCCGCCGATCTTCCAGTCCCGCGCTGGCTGCACTACTGGGCGATCCTGACCGTCGCCGCGGCCGTAGTGGCGATTCCGCTCGGCGCCCTGGTCACGACGATTCGGGCAGGCATGGCCGACCCGGTCTGGCCGACAGAACCGTGGTTTCTGGCCAAGACACCTTGGGAGGGGCTGAGCGTCGGCTTCCTGATCGAACACTCGCACCGCCTCGCCGCGTATATCGTCGGCTTTCTGGCGATCATCCTGGCGGTAGGGTCGTGGGTGCGGTCGCCGCGCTGGCTCAACTGGCTCGGCACCGCGGCGCTCGTGGCAGTGAGTTTGCAGGGTATCCTCGGCGGCTATCGTGTCCGCCTGAACGCCCTGCTTGGACCCGAGATGGCCGCGGTTCACGGCGTCTTCGGGGCGCTGGTGTTCAGCCTCCTGGTGAGCGTCGCCGTTTTGACGCGCAGGCCGAAGGGTGAAGCGCTCGCGGAAGACGAACAGCGGCGTTTCGGGCGGCTGTCGTGGCACGTGGCGCTGGTCGTGCTGGTGCAGCTCGCCTTCGGCGCGCTGCTGCGGCACACCTACCTGAGTTATGGGCCGCGGTTGCACCTGCTCGGCGCTTTCGCCGTCCTGGCGATGGTCATGTGGCTGACGCGGGCGGTGTGGGAGAGTCCGGGCGCACGGAAGCGGCTGGGATGGAGCGTTTCTGTTCTGATTCTGTTCGTGGCGATTCAACTGGTCCTTGGGGTCGAGGCGTGGCTGAGCAAATTTGCCCAGGGTATGTTCCCGGAGCTGCAAGCGGCGCCGTCGCTGCCCCAGGTGGCGGTGCGGACGGCCCATTTCCTGATCGGCTCCTGCATCCTGGCCTCGTCGGTCGCGACATTCTTGTTAGCCCGGTGGTCGCCCTCGCCCGTCCCAACGGCCGAATTCTCGCCCCCGCTCTCGTCGCCCCGGCCGCGCGGCGCGGTGACGACAGCACCGGCACGACTGGAAGGGACAGCATGAAGATGGCCGTCAGCGTCTGTGCCGACGCGCCCCCGCTGGCGCGCCTCCGTGCCGCGGACTATCTGGAACTGACCAAGCCGCGTATCGCGGTCATGGTGCTCGTGACGGTCGGCGTCGGCGCCCTGCTCGCGGCAGGGCGATCGGTGGATGTGGCGCGGCTTTTTAACGCCCTCGCCGGCACCGCCCACGTCGCCTCCGGAGCCACCGCCCTGAACCCGCCAGCGCGACCAGATGAGCGGCATGCC
>JBBQPD010001156.1:0-1825 GCA_038331535.1 Gemmatales bacterium
CATCGCCTACGCCCGCCCGCAGCACCGCCACCGGCAGAAAGCGATGGTACGCCGCCAACCGCTCCACTATCTGCCCCTTCAACACGCCGCCCTGTTCGGGTACGACAAGATCGACGACCGCCAGCAGCCGATCGCCCACCAGGAAGACGCTCTGCACCCGGTCGCCGAACAGCGCCGCCACGAACGCCGGCGCCGCCAGCGCCGGCACCGATACCGCCAGGCGGACGTTCGCCCCCTCGCGCAGCATCTGGGCGAGCTGCGGATCAGATTGCAGCAGCACGACGCGCTGCTTCGGGTTCAGCTCGCGCACCATGAGCGCCACTTCGAGGTTGGCGAGGTCGTGATTCGTCGCGGCGACCACGGCGCGGGCCGTGGCGGCATTGGCCTGGCGCAGCACCTCGGCCACCGAGGCGTCGCCGAGCACCACCGCCGCACCGAGACGGCGCACCGTCGGCAGAAAGGGGTTGTCCGGACTAATCTCGACGACGACAATCGGCTCCTTCAGCGCCGTCAACTCCTCGACGACACGGAAGCCGACCGCCCCCAGGCCGCAGACGAGGACATGGCCGCCGTCGGGAATACGGCGCATCTCCAGCGCGCCGGCGAGCCGGGCGCGCAGCAGGTAATTGGTGAATATGGCCGTAAATGCAGCCAACAGTGCCGCTCCGGTCAGTCTCAGGCCGCCGACATAGACCTTCATCCAGCCTTGAGGATAGTCCTCTTCGTGCATGTCGCCGCCGGTGGCCATGAGTCCCACCGTTCGCAGCACGGCCTGGGGAAAGGAATACTTTTCGACACCGAGATGCAGAATCACACTGCTGGCGAGGATGACCGTGAAGAGGATGAGCGTGCAGACCAGCACGGCCTTGTCGATCTCGACGAGGGTCCGGCGCAAGACGCGCGTCAGGCGATGCGCGAGGCCCGCCCACAGCGGTTCGGCTTCGCTCCCGCCGCCGCCCGCCAGCAGGGTAGCTACGTCCTTTTGCCCGCCGCAGACGACGAGCCGGTCGCCTGATTCCAGGCGAGTCGCGGGGGTAACGTCGGCGAGGTGGCGCGCGGTCCGATCGGCCTTCAGATGGGCCAGCACCAGCACGCCCGCCGGTCCAACGGCTTCGGCGATCGTGCGGCCGCGCAGGTCGGACGTGTCGGCGACCGGAAGCTCGACGACCTGGCGCAGCCCGCCGGTTCCTCCCTCGATGCGGAAAGCGCCGAGCGCCTGCCCAGTGAGGGCGGTCATGGCCAGGATCGGCGCCGTCAGCAGCGACGTGCTGAGGGCGAAGACATTGTGCATGGCCTTGCCGAGCCGTCCGATCAGGTTCTGATTGAACATGCGCAGGACGATGCGAACCGACGGGTTGAGGCGGCGAGCCATGAGGGCGGCCGCGATATTCACGAGGTCATCGGCTGTGAGGATGAGGACGCCGCGCGCCTGGGCCACGCCGGCGGCTTCGAGGTTCTCCAGCGACCGACAGTCGCCGGACACGAGGCGGGCACCATTGAGTTGCGGGTCGTCGGCCCGGCAGGTGTTATCCACGACGACGACAGGCAGCCCAGCGGCCTGAAGGTGCGAGAGCACGCGCCAGCCCATCCGTCCGAGGCCGCAGAGGATAATCGGCGAGCCCATGATGCGATCCTTGCCGAAGGAGAGTCTGTTCGTGGTTGCGAGTCAACACTTTTATTTTACGCAGCCGTGCAGCCGCCCGTTGCGCACCGCGGACGCCGATTGGCCCGATTATCCTGCGGCCTTTGTTCAGCGCTCAAGAAGAATCGAAGAGTTTTTACGAGCCGCGACCGTCAGGGAGCGTTAGCCCAACGCTCCCTGACG
>JBBQPD010001157.1:0-1821 GCA_038331535.1 Gemmatales bacterium
GCTCCCTAACGGTCGCGGCTCGTGAAAAACGACACCTTCTGAGACAGACTCTCAGTACTCAGTACTCAGTACTCAGTACTCGGTACTGTGTGCTCAGTACTCAGTACGGACGAGGAACTCCCATGCGCAGCACCCCGCAGGGCGAACACCGTCCCGTCCTCCTCCAGGAAGTACTGGCCGCCCTCGCCGTCGGCCCCGGCGCCATCGTCGTCGATTGCACGACCGGCTGGGCCGGCCATTCCGTCGAGCTGCTCCGCCGCGCCGGTGCCGACGGCCGGCTGATCGCCCTCGACCTCGATTCCGACAACCTGCCGCAAGCTCGCGACCGCCTCGCCGCCGTCGGCTTCCCCTTCACATTGCACCACGGCAACTTCGCCTCGCTGCCGACGGTCCTGGCGACGGAAGGCATTACGGCCGTCGATGCCGTGCTAGCCGACCTCGGCATGTCCAGCATGCAGGTGGACGACGCTGAGCGCGGTTTCTCCTATGCCCGCGACGGCCCGCTCGACATGCGCATGGACCGCTCGCGCGGCCGCACCGCCGCCCAGGTTTTGGCCACGATCTCTATGGCTGATCTGGCGAGCGCCCTACAAGAGTTCGGCGACGAACCCGACGCCGGCCGCGTCGCCGAGCTACTGATTGAGGCTCGCGACCGGGGCGAGCTTCAGCGCACCTCCGACGTTTCGCGCGTGCTGCTCGACGCCACGAAGACGGGGCGGTGGCGGTTGCACCCGACAGCCGGCAAGTGGACCACGCACCCGGCGGCCCGCACCTTCCAGGCGCTCCGCATCCTCGTCAACCGCGAGCTGGCAAACCTGGACCGACTGCTGCGCGTGCTGCCGGAAGTGCTGAAACCCGGCGGCAAGGCGGCGTTCATCAGCTTTCACAGCGGCGAGGACCGGCTCGTCAAGGCGGCGTTCCGCGACGGACTGCGCACCGGTTTGTACGACGCCATTTCCGACGAACCGCTGCGCGCGACCTACTCCGAGAAGATGGCGAACCCGCGCGCGCGCTCGGCGAAGCTGCGCTGGGCGCGACGGGCAATTTGAGGCTCTACGTCCGCCATACCGCAAGTAGGTCCGCCACGCGTGGCGGACCTACTTGTCAGCGCAAGTCCATGCGGGACATTATCCTGCGTATGCAACCGCGCATGTCCGCCACGCCGACGCACCGTCTGACTCTCTGGCGGTATTGCCCAGAGGCCCGACGTTATTTGTCGGTATAATTGAGGAGGAAAGCCTGGGCTTTTCTTGTGCAATATCAGGCGGAAGCGAACAATCTCGCGGAGACACCTTGACGTTCCCTCGATTGGCGGTTAGGATAAACGTGTTGAGTCGCTTCTCACTTCCTGAAAAGGAGTTGGGAAGTGGCTCTAACAGAACGCGGCGTGGAGCAGTGGTAGCTCGCCAGGCTCAACGGAGATCCGCGCTTGGACACAGAGACGTGTTCAACGCTTTCGCGAGTTCGATCTCTCTCGTAGAGATGGATAAACGACAGCGCAAGCCTCGATCCGCGAAATATCGAGAAGCTTGGTCGCTGATCTCAACCTGGGCTGCACAGAGGGAAACCTTTGTGTGTTCACCTGTCAAATTCGGGGAAGCCTCTCGCGGTGGTAATCCCGAGCCAAGCCCTGATACCTCGGTATTTGGGAAGGTGTAGAGACTTGATGGCAGGCATCTTCCCGGTCCTCTGACCGAAAGATGAAGGTAAAGTCCAGACCACGAACCCTTTGTATGGGGCAGTGAAAACTGTCGTGGCAAGCATAACCTGGAGGTCACAGGTTCAAATCCTGTCGCCGCAACTTACAAACCCCTGACGAGT
>JBBQPD010001158.1:0-1809 GCA_038331535.1 Gemmatales bacterium
GGTTCGCTCAACTCGATGCCCTCGGTGACCAGCGCTGGCTCCGCGATGGGGACGCCGACCTACATGCCTCCCGAGCAGGCGATGAACGCCGCCACGGTCGATCACCGAGCCGACGTCTACTCCCTCGGCTGCACGCTCTACGTCCTGGTCACGGGCCGGGTGCCGTTCAAGGGCAAGACGGCTATCGAGGTGATAACCAAACACCTGACGGAACCGCCGATCGCTCCCGAAGTCATCTCCCGGCGCGTGCCGCCGGAGGTGTCGGCCATCGTCCTGAAGATGATGGCCAAGAAACCGGAAGACCGGCACGCCGACATGAGCGAGGTGATCGACGACCTGGAGAAGTTCCTCGGCGTGTCGCAAATCGGCCCGTTCAGTCCGAGCGAGGAACACGCCGACGCGCTCGAGGGAAGCGTCAAGGCGTTCAACGGCGCGACGGCGGCAAAGCTGCGCTCCGTGGCGGTCCCCGGCTTTTATGGCGCATGCGCCTTGCTGGCGGTCCTGTGTTGTTTCTTCTCGGTGCGCCTGGCCGGCGGTATTCTCGGCCTGGCTCTCATGACGGCAGTCATCTCGTTTCTGCTCCGCGGCCTGATCGAAAAAACGTACTTGTTCCTCAAGGTTCGCGAATTCATCGCAGGCAGTGGACCGGGCGACTGGCTGATGTGGGGAGCCACGACGATTCTGATCCTGGCCGTGCTGTACATGATCGGCTTGCTGGGCTACTGGGTGGCGTTTCTGGTTCTCTCGGGAGCGGCGGCGGCCTGCATCCGCGTCCTGATCGACAAGCCGCTGGCGCAGCAGCGGAAGGAACCCATCGAAGAGGCCGAGAAGTTGCTGCGCAGTCTTCGTCTAAAGGGACTGGCGGAAGAGTCCGTGCGTCAGTTCGTCTGCAAGTACAGCGGCACGCACTGGGAGGAGTTGTACGAGGCGCTGTTCGGCTACGAGGCGTTGCTCGCGGCACGGAAGTTGTGGTCGAGGCCGGAGGGCGGCAAGCCGAGGCCGACCCATTCCGCCTGGCGCGATCCGCTGGTGCAGTGGATCGAGGGCCGCCAGCGCGCTCGCAAGGAGGCGAGGGAGCGGAAGCATCTGCAGGAGATCGAGCGCAAGAAATTGCAGGCCGAGGGGGTCAGCGCCAGCGAGGCGAAGGCGAAGGCGGCCGAGACGGCGGAGGTGATGGTGTCGGCGGCGGCGGAGATCAAGTTGCAGCAGACGGAACATCACTCCGCACCCGAGGGCGGCCTGCTGATGGAGGAGACGTCCGCTGCTTCGACGCCGGTCAACGCGAAGATGCTGATGGAGGCGGCAGAGAGGCCGAAGTCGCTGCCGCCGGAGGTGAAGCGGAAGTTGCAGGAAGGTCCGAAGTCGAATCCTCTGGCTGTCGTGTTCGGCGGCAAGACGAGGTTCCTGGCCGGAACGGTCCTGGTGGCGTTCTGTTTCGTGTGGATGAATACCTACGGGCTGATTCCGACCGGGGAATTCAACTTCAAGTCGTATCTGTTCGCTGTCACGTTCGCCGGCAAGCTCGAATTCCTGCCCGCGCCTCTCGATACGATATTTAGCGGACTTCACGTCGGTCTGGCCGGCGTTCTGCTGGTGCTGTCGATCCTGGTCCGCAGCGGCAAATTGATGTTCTTCATTCTGCTCGCGGTGGTCGTCCTGATGGCGACGCCGCCCTTGATCCCGACGGACCTCGGCCTCGCGCCCACATTTGTCGCGATGCTGGCCGGGCTCGCCCTCGTCGAGTTCGGCGTCGTGTTCAACCGCGCGTCACGCCCGGCGAAGTGATACTTCCGCCGCTTGCGGCTTAGC
>JBBQPD010001159.1:0-1805 GCA_038331535.1 Gemmatales bacterium
TCGACACCGGAGCAGGCAACAAGGAAAACCAGAAGTTCAAGTCGATCTACGGGATTGAAAACGAGGGCGCCGATAATCGAACGGCGCTCGAGGACGGTCTTCGCGAGATCGGCGTAAAACCGGAAGACGTCGGGATTGTCATCAACACTCATCTCCACTTCGATCACTGCGGTGGCGATACATGGAGCGACGAGACGGGCACGGTGAGGCCGTCGTTCCCGAACGCCCGCTACTTCGTGAAACGTGGCGAGTACGATTACGCGACTCACACCAATGAGCGCACCGCGGCGAGTTACTTCGAGCGCAACTTCATGCCAGTCGTAGCAACCGGCAAATTCGAGTTCGTCGTCAGGGAACGCGAGATAGTAAAGGGAATCCGAGTCGTGCCGACGCCGGGCCACACCCCGTTCCATCAGAGCGTCCTGATCGAATCAGGCGGAGAGCGAGCATTCTTCCTCGGCGATCTCTGTCCGACTCACGCGCACCTGCCTCTCCCGTGGGTCATGGGCTACGACGTCGAGCCGCTGGTGACACTCGAGACGAAGCGCCGAATCCTTCGCCAGGCGGAGGATGAGAACTGGTTGCTCGTGTTCGAACACGATGCCAGCGTCGCATGGGGGAGAGTCAAGTTTGACGGGAAAGGCTACCGCCTCGACCAAGAAAAAACCTAGAGCATCCAGCAGGACGATCCGCGGGACGAGGGAGGCCCGCTGGCGGACGAAAAAAATTCGCTCTCATTTTAACAAAGAACCCAAAGGAGAGTTGAAAAATGGCGTCATTCCTGCCCATCCCGCATCTGCTCTGCGCCGCACTCGTGGTGCTGCACGTCGCCGCGGCGGACGCCAGGGGCCAGCGTCGGGCGGCCGATGCCGCACCGCTGATCGGCTCTCAGTTCCGGGGCCAGCAGCTCACCCTGACCATCAGTTCAGAGCCCGGGCAGGAGTGCAGCACCTTTTTGATCGACTGGGGAGATGGCGATGTCGACCGGGTCGATGGCGCGAGCTTTCCCTGGATCGCGGCGCACACGTACCAGTGGGCTGGCTCGCGGACGGTCGGCATTAAGGGAACGCGCGGGTGTGCGCTGTCGACCTCGAAGCGAGTGGAGGTGCCGGAGCGGCAGCGTGTGCTGCCGACCCGCGAGTTGCGGCCCATCTCGGCCAGCGCGGCTGGAGCAATGGCCGAATCGGTCCTCCCTCATGCGCAAGCCGAACTCGCCGGGACGGTTTCTCACCCTGCGGAGCTTCGGTTCGCGGGGGCTTACTACTACTACGCAAACCTCAAGAAGGTCGAGGCCACACACGCGAACGGCCGATGGAGCGTGCCCGTCACCGACGGGCCGTTCGTGTACAACGTCAAGCTTCTCTGGTCTTTTCCAGGAGTGCCGATGCCGGCGCTGCAGAAGGTGATCAACGACCACGAGTGCTGCCTCACCCTCTACCTGAACGGACTCAAGGTCAAGGACACGCAGTTGAGTTTCGCGGCGGACGACCAGTTCCGCACGACCACGTCTGTTGACCTGAGCCCGGGCGGCTGGCCGAAGGGCGCCAAGATCCAGATGACATACGGCGGCAAGACGTATGAGTCCGGTCAAACGGCGCTTTACGCCGGGCCGATGCTCAGCTTCTTCACGGACTTTCTGTATCCCATCTTCCAGCATCCGCGATGCGCGGACTGTCACTCGATGGGCACCCCAGCCGCGATCACGAATCAGCACCTGATGGCGTCTCCACCCGTCAAGCTCGCAGAGTTTCTGCCCGCGGAATGGATCGTGCCGGATAATCCGACGGGCTGCAAGAACTGTCACC
>JBBQPD010001160.1:0-1802 GCA_038331535.1 Gemmatales bacterium
GGGAGCCAGGATCGCTCGGTGCGCCTTTGGGAACTCGACTGGGGCCAGCAGATTGCCGTTCAGCAGCATCCCGACTGGGTGCGCGGGCTAGCCTTTTCCGCCGACGGTAGCACGCTGGCGACCGGCTGCGACGACGGCGCCCTTCGCCTGTGGGATCTGAAACAGAGCGTGCCGGAGTCAGCCCGTCTGACGGGACACCGGGCGCCAGTCTGTCACCTTGTCTTCGCACCGGACGGACGTTCGCTGATCTCCGGCGGCTGGGACGGTACCGTGCGCGTCTGGGATTCAGCGACGGGCCGCGAAACGGCGGTCTTCGATTGGGGCATCGGCCGGGTTCATTGCCTCGCGGTATCGCCGGACGGCCTGACTGCGGCGGCCGCCGGAGCGGATCACTCCGTCGTTGTCTGGGATCTGGATGTTTGATGCGCTCGATGGCCGCTTGCGGCTTAGTGGCGCAGGACTGCTAAGCCGCAAGCGACAAAAACTTCCTTTCTTATCACGTCCGGCTGTGTCAGGATGAAGTTGCCCGACACTCCATCCAAGGATGACGAATGATGCGGTCGCGCTCCTTCCTCGGTTTCCTGTGCGTGATCGTCTTCGGCCGATCCGCCGATGCCGCCGCGCCGCCGTCTGGCTATCACGCGCGAATCGCGGTCTCGACACAGACCCGCCTCGACTGGACGTTCGCCCTGTCGAACCGCAGCCTGGACAAGCCGCCCGCCGACTGGACGCCGGAGTACGACGCAACCAAGCAAGGTTACGAACTCTTCGTGCCGACGCGCAAGGATGCAAAGACAGCACTTCCTGTAATCCTGTTCGTCTCGCCCAGTAACACGCCGATGGGCTGGAAATCGTTCGAGAAAGTCTGCAAGGACCAGGGCTTCCTCTTCATTGGGGCGCACGGCGCCGGCAATGAGTGTCCGCCGAAGAAGCGCGTTCGCATCGTTCTCGATGCGCTCGACGACGTGCGCCGCAACTTCCCGACCGACCCCGATCGCACCTACATCGCCGGCTTCTCCGGCGGCGGCCGCATCGCCTGCTACGTCGCGTTCGCGCTGCCGGAACTCTTCGGCGGCGTGATGCCGATCTGCGCGAGCGAGGACCTGCGCGAAGAGCCGTGGCTGCGGCACCGGGTCATCGACCGCCTCAGCGTCGCGCTGCTCACCGGCCAAACCGACTTCAACCGCGGCGAGGTCGAGCGCCTGCGCGGACCGTATCTCTCCGCGGTCGGCGTCCGCGCCAGGGTCTGGATACAGCCGAACCTCGGCCACGGCGTACCAGGAGACAAGACGCTTCTCGAAGCGCTGATGTGGCTGGACGAGGGATTGCCGGAACGGCAGAAATTAGCGAAGACTGATCCGGCGACGCGAACGGAAGGTGACGCCGCGCCGGACCGTGCCGAAGCGGCGCAGGCCGTACTCTCGGAGGGAAAACGGAAGCTCGCGAAGCGCGCGTCGCTCTACCGCGGCCTAATGCTCCTCCAGGGATGCTTGCAGCGCTGGCCAGATGTGCCCGCGGCGACGGAGGCGAAAAAAATCTTGCTGGAGTACGAGGAGAAGAAGGACAAACCCTGGGAGGCAGACGACCTCGCGGAACAGCGCCGATTCCTGATCGCGCGGGCGCGGGCGCTCGACTCCTACGCCACCGGCGACCTGCCGGCGCAGTACGCGAAAATGCGCCCGAAAATGGTCAGTCAGGCGGCCGAGATGTGGAAGCAAATCGTCTCGGACGCTCCGGACTCGGATGCCGGCCGCGAGGGCAAGAAACGAATTCCTGAGCTAGAGAAACTGGCAGGAATGAAA
>JBBQPD010001161.1:0-1785 GCA_038331535.1 Gemmatales bacterium
CCCCTCCGGCTTGGTGATCGAGAACGAACCGTCCGCGCCGACGACCGCGACGGGATAACCGATATTAGCGAGGTCTGTTATCTCTTGCCAGTTGCACCACAGGCCGCCGGTGACCTGGGCGCCGCACTCGATCAAGTGGCCGGCGGCCGTGGCGGCACAGAGTCGGTCCCAATCGTCCCACGCCCAGCCGAACTCGTGAACTGCCGGCGCCACCGTCAAGCAAGCGTCGGCGACGCGCCCGCTGAGAACGACCGACGCCCCGCCGCGCAGCGCCTCGACGAGCGGCCGGCTGCCGAGATAGGCGTTCGCGCTGACCAGCCGCGGACGCACCGACGCCAGCGGTTCGCCAGTGTCGAGGTTCGTCAGGTCGTGTCCCTCGGCAAGCAGCTGATCGAGGCGCGGCATCAGGTCGTCGCCGCTGACGACGGCGACGCGCCGATCGCCGAGTCCTGCCTTGCCGAGAATGTCGCGCGCCTTCGCCGCACAGCCCGCCGGGTTCATGCCGCCGGCGTTGGTGACGATCTTGAGGTTCGGTTGACGGCGCAGCACGGGGCCGAGACGTTCGAGCACGTCGAGGAAGTCGCTGGCGTAACCGGCCGTCGGATCGCGCTGCTTTTGGAGCGCGAGAATCGACATGGTCAGCTCGGCGAGGTAGTCGAGGGTGAGATAATCGAGAGCGCCCTGCTCGGCGAGGAGGATGGGCGCGTCGAGGTTATCGCCCCAGAAGCCGCAGCCGTTGCCGATGCGCACGGTGTTCATTCCTCAGTAATGAGGACTGAGGACTGAGGACTGCGTGCATTTCCTCAGTCCTCAGTCCTCAGTCCTTTCTTTCCGGTAGGGGCGTGGCGCCGGGCGGCGGCGTGCCTTTGCCGTCGCGGATGTACTGCGCGCGCAAGCGCTCGTACTCGGCCGGCGTCAATTCTTCGAGGCCGGTGACGCCGCCCTTGACGGCCTGGCCATGCAGCTGCTTCAGGAACGGGATGCACCAGCCGCAGCCCGTGCCCGCGCCGCCGCAGTCCGACAGCTGGCTCGGCACTTTGGGCCGCGTTTGACGGATGAAGTTCAGCAGTTTGCGCTGGCTGATGTGGAAGCAGTAGCACACTTTCGCGTCGAGTTCCACGGCGGCCTCGTTGAGCCGGGGGCTAGGGATTCCTCCATTGTTGTACCGTATCGTTCCTGCCGACGCGACGCAAGCGGAGGGCGCGGGTACGATGACGAGGGCGATCGCGATCTCCGGAGGAATTTTGAATGCCCTGGTTCTACGTCGGCAGCGCGGCCGGATGCGTCCTGGCGGGTTGGGTGCTCGCCATGTTACATCACCGTTACCACGCTCGGCAGCCGCACCCCGGTGTTCACGACGGTCGGCTCCTCCCCTGCCCGCCGACGCCCAACTGCGTCTGCACCCAGGATGCCGCGACGCGCCCTCCCGTTGCCGCGCTGACGTTCCGCGGCAGCCCCGCCGAGGCGTTGCAACGGCTGAAAACGATCCTGGCCCTCATGCCGCGGTCGCGCATCGTTTCTGAAGCGGACGACTACCTGCACGCAGAGGTTCGGAGTCTGCTCTTCCGCTTTGTGGACGATGTGGAGTTTCTGATTGACGACGCGGCGAAGCTGATTCACTTCCGCTCCGCGGCGCGGTCGGGAAGCAACGACTTCAGCGTCAACCGCCGGCGCATGGAGACGATCCGTCGAGCGTTCGTGGCCGAGTGACGCCGGACGGGCCAAAAAGGCGTAAAATCGTAAGATCAACTATTGAAGTTCCTCACGAGCCGCGACCGTCAGGGA
>JBBQPD010001162.1:0-1784 GCA_038331535.1 Gemmatales bacterium
CGGCCACGGAAGCGCCCAGTACAACCGCGAGAGCCGTGAGGAAAACAGGTCGTCTCATGCGCGGCACGCTGCGCCAGCGGGATACCCTTCCGGCCGCCGCCGTCCTATCACGGACAAGTGGAACACGGGACGGCCAGGGAAACGCCGATCCGGCGCGGCGCGGCGGGGCAAAAACCTCGTGGCGAACCACCCGGGCGAACATGTCCTGCAATGCATCTGATTAACATCTCGATCGAGGGCTAAGCGCGTCGCGTTCATACCTGAGTGGGGCGGAATGACCCCGTTCATAATTTATCCGCGACCGGCGAGGCCTCGACTCCGGCCGGGAAACCTAGGCACGACGGTGCATGCCCCTGACAGGTAATCGGGACCTGTTCAAAACCGGTTACGAAATCACCGAATCGTGATCGAAAGTAAAGGATCAGTCCCGGGTGTGTTGCGTCCCTCGCGGCGGATCATCACCGATCGGCGGGGAACCGTTTCCCAGGGAGGTGAACGGGTAACCGTCGGGCCCGAGTCTTCGAACTCACCGTGGCTTACTGCACCTTCAAGACATGCCGCCCGGGCGTTCTGCCGACCGCTGACTGGCCGGCTTCTCCGCTTGCGTGAGATTCCGTGCCGTGTTGGCCAGAGCCAGGTGGCTGAGCGCTTGCGGGAAGTTGCCTAGCTGCCGCCGGTTTGTCGGATCGTATTCTTCCGCCAACAGCCCGACGTCGTTCCGCACGTCGAGCAGACGCTCGAATAGCCGGCGCGCTTCGTCATGACGGCCGAGCAGGACGAAGTTGTCGGCCAGCCAGAAACTGCACGCGAGAAACGCTCCCTCGCCCGGCGGCAATCCGTCCTTCGTGGCCGACGAGTCGTAGCGATGGACGAAGCCATCCGACAGGAGCCGCCGCTCGACCGCCTCCACCGTGCTTTGCACCCGGGGATCGTCGGCCGGATGAAAGCCGACGAGAGGAAGAAGGAGCAGACTTGCATCGAGCGTCTTTCCGCCAAAGCACTGGACGAAAGAGCCGAGGTCCGGGTCGTATCCTCTGCGGCAAACCTCCTCGTGAATTATGCGGCGCAGCGCGCGCCAGCGCTCGATCGGGGCTTCGAGACGGAACTCCTCCGCGCTGCGGATCGCACGGTCGAGAGCGACCCAGGCCATCACTTTCGAATGCGTAAAGTGTCGCCGGCCGCTCCGCACCTCCCAGATGCCTTCGTCAGGCTGCTGCCAAATTGTTTCCAAGTGCGAAACGAGCGCACGCTGTAGCGCCCAGCTCGCTTCGCTGCCCTCGAGTCCGCCTCGCCGGGCGTGATGGAACGTGTCCATGACTTCGCCGTAGACGTCGAGCTGAAGCTGGCCATGCGCCGCGTTGCCGATGCGGACCGGCCGCGAGCTTTCAACCTGGCAACCACGGTACTTCCCATTCCGTGAGACGCCGCTCGCCTGCGAGCCCGTACATGATCTGGATCTGCGTCGGACTACCCGCCACGGCGCGCAGCAGCCAGTCGCGCCAAGCTTGGGCCTCCTCGAAGTAGCCGGCGTTCATCAGTGACAGAAGCGAAAAGGTGGCATCGCGAAGCCAGCAGAAGCGGTAATCCCAATTGCGCGATCCTCCCGCCAGCTCCGGCAACGACGTGGTGGGCGCCGCCACGATCCCGCCGGTCGGCGCGTAAGTCAGCGCCTTGAGCACGATGTGCGACCGAACAACCGCTTCGGCCCAGGGGCCGTCGTAGCGGCAGCGTTCCGCCCACTCGCTCCAGAACGCCTCCGCGGCGGACAGCGCCGCGCGAGCATC
>JBBQPD010001163.1:0-1775 GCA_038331535.1 Gemmatales bacterium
GTGCGCTCCGTCAGCGGCGCGTAGGCGAACCAGCCGAAGGTCGGGGCGGCGCCGGTAAGGAAGCTGGCGTAGGCGAGCAGGCCGCCGAGCAGGGTTACCCAGAAGCCGAGGGCGTTGAGCCGGGGGAACGCCATGTCCCGCGCCCCGATCATGAGCGGCACCAGGTAGTTGCCGATGCCGATCAGGATGGGCATGCCCACGAAGAACACCATCGTGGTGCCGTGCATCGTGAACATCTGGTTGAACGTGTCCGGCCCGAGGAACTCGTTGTTCGGCCGGACCAGCTGCCAGCGGATCAGCAGGGCTTCGACGCCGCCGATCACCAGGAAGACCACGGCCATGAGGACGTAGAGGATGCCGATCTTCTTGTGATCGACCGTAGTCACCCACTCGTGGAGCACCGCCGTCCAGGGCGGCCTTTCCAGGGCGTGTTCGTGTGCGGCGGTAGCCATGTCCACCCTTTGAGTGTCTGTCACGGAAATTGATTTTACGAGCCGCGACCGTCAGGGAGCGTTAGCGCGACGCTGTGAAAAGCGCTCCCTGACGGTCGCGGCTCGTAAAGGCGCTCCCTGACGGTCGCGGCTCGTAAAAGCGCTCCCTGACGGTCGCGGCTCGTAAAAGCGCACCTTTCGGGACAGACTCGAAGGCCATTAACGTAGCGTCAGCAAGTAGCGCACGATATTGTCGCGCTCACGGTCCGCCAGGCCGAACGCCGGCATGAGACAACCCGGCTTGATTTTCTGCGGATCGACCACCCAGCGCTCGAGGTTCTCCGGCGTGTTCGGCATCATCCCCGCGGCGAGCGTCCGGCGGCGCATCAGGTGCGTCAGGTCCGGCGCGTGGTTTTCCTTTTCGGAAGTGCCGCGCACCTGGTGGCAATTGACGCACGACTGCGCGAGAAACGCCGACCGGCCGGCGCTGCCGTCGGGATCGGTCACGGCCGGTCGCCGCTCGTTCTCCAGCCAATTGTCGAAGTCGCGCGAGGGATCGACGACAACGCGGAGGAGCATGTGGGCGTGCTGCGTGCCGCAGTACTCGGCACACTGGCCGACGTACAGTCCCGTGCGCTCCGTCTGAAACCACATGAAATTGTCGCGCCCCGGGATCAGGTCGGTCTTGCCCGCCAGCCGCGGCACCCAGAAGCTATGGCACACGTCCGCGGACTTCAGGGTCAGGCGCACGGGGCGGGGCACGCCGTCCTCGCCGGCCGGGACGTGCAGCTCGTTGGCCGTCGTGACCTGCATCTTTTCGCCGTTGTAATAATCGTAGGTAAACTCCCACCACCACTGATGGCCGATCACCGTGACGAACAGCGTGTTGTCGCCCACGCGCGGCTGCGGCGGCGGAATGGTTACCTCCCAGAGTGTGCGGGCGATGACCAGCACGAGGACGAAGACGATGAGGACCGGCGCCGCCGTCCAGGCGATCTCGATCGGCGTACTCCCGTAGACCTGCGGAGGCTCCGCGCTACCGGCCGCGGCACGACGGCGAAAGCGAACGAGCGCGTAGATCAGGATGCCTTCGACCACGACGAAAATGAACGCGGCGATGGCGAACACCAGAACGGACAGGCTGCGGATCGATTCGGCCGGCGGCGACTCCGGCTCGAACATCGATAGATCGTGCGGCGGCGGATTGGCGCTGGCCAGCAGCAGAAGATGACCCCAGACCACGGGCGTTCCGATCTTTCCCAGGGGAAGGATTTCAGGCAGCGGTATCAGTGGTAAGTTATACGACTGGCGCGGTCGCATTGGGCTGCGCACAACAAGAACTCG
>JBBQPD010001164.1:0-1773 GCA_038331535.1 Gemmatales bacterium
GATCGACGGCACCTGCATCGCGGGGACCGATCAGTTCTACTGGCACATCCAGAACATTTACCGGGCCGCCCAGCAGAATGCTCCCTCGGTGATCTTCATCGATGACAGCGACGTGATCTTCGAGAGCGGCGACCTGGGCCTGTATCGCTATCTCCTGACCATGCTCGATGGTCTGGAGAGCGCCAGTTCGGGCCGGGTCTGTCTCGTCCTCACGGCCATGGACGTCAGCCATTTGCCGCCCGCCCTGCTGCGTTCCGGCCGGGTCGAGTTGTGGCTGGAGATGCGTCTTCCCGACGAATCGGCCCGCGCGGGCATGCTCCGCTCTCACTTGCAAGGGTTGCCCGCAGAGTATGGCGAGGTCGATCTTTCGAGGTTGCTGAGCAGCACGGACGGGTTCACGGGTGCCGACCTGAAGCGCCTCATTGAGGACGGCAAGAACCTTTTCGCCGCCGACCTGGCTCGCCAGCGTCCACTGAAGCCGCTCACCGATTACTTCGTCGCCGCCCTGACGACGCTTCGTCTCAATCGCGACCAGTATAGCCGAGCCGAGGCCCGAACACGCGAGCATCGTCCGGCGCGGCCCGTCTATTTCGACCCGTGAGAACGGGAGCGATGACGAAATCACTTCTTGCCGCTTGCGGCTTTGCAGAAGACCGCTAAGCCGCAAGCGGCAAGAAGACGGGAAGTGCAAGCCTATCCGCGCAGCCGATACGGCACTTCCAGCCCATGCGCCTCCATCAGCGCCGCGTCCCTCAGGAGCGTACTCGATACCCCATCAGCGATGAGACGTCCTCCATCGAGCAAGAGACAGCGCGGACACGTTTCCAGCACCAGGTCGAGATCGTGGGTCGCGATCAGCTTCGTCGCCTCCAGCGTCTGGATGAGCCGAATCAGACCGCGCCGGCCGCGCGGATCGAGCTGGCTCGATGGCTCGTCCAGCAACAATACCTCGGGCCGCATCGCCAGCACGCCGGCCAGCGCCACCCGCCGCTTCTCGCCGCCCGACAGGTGAAACGGCACACGCTGCTCGAAGCCGGACAGGCCGACTCGCTCCAGCGCCTCGGCCACGCGCGTCTCGACTTCCGCCGCTGGCAATCCCAGGTTCAACGGACCGAAGGCGACGTCATCGAGGACCGTCGCGTTAAACAACTGATCGTCGCTGTCCTGAAAGACGATGCCAACATGCGCCGGCATCGTCTTCCGCTCTTCTCGCCGGGACGGATCGAGTCCCTCCACGCGCAGCAGCCCGCCTCGACGCTGATAGACGCCCGCCAGACAGAGGAAGAGAGTGGTCTTGCCCGCGCCGTTGGGACCGACGAGGCCGACGCTCTCGCCGCGCTGTACGCGGAAGCTGACTCCCTGAAGGACGATCGGTCCCTGGGCGTGGGCGAAGGTCAGGTTCTCAACGTCAATGGCACTCAGGTCGGACATCAGGCGCTCACGCCGGGCTGGAGCCGGTCCCACAGCAACAGGCCGGCGGCGCAGGCCGACACGAGAAGGAAGAACAGAACGTCGGCCGAGTGCGTGCGAAAGCCCGTCAGCGAGCGATGCCGGCCATCGTACCCGCGACAGCGCATGGCATGGGCCACACGTTCACCGCGATCGTGACTGCGAATCAGCAGCGAGCCGGCGACATGGCCAATCGTTCGATAACTGTGCCGCGAGGGACGATTGCGATAGCCGCGCGCGCGCAGGGCGATTCGCACCCGCGCCAGCTCACCGGCCACGAGGAAGGCATAGCGATAGGTCAGGGCGACGAGTTGAATCAGCAGC
>JBBQPD010001165.1:0-1769 GCA_038331535.1 Gemmatales bacterium
CCCCGGTGCGTTCGTGCTTGACGTCGCCGGCCTTGGTGTCGCTGATGACCTCGACGAGTGGCTGCGCTCCCTCGACGGCTGTGCCGCCGATCTTCTGGCCGCGATACTTCGGGTCCTCTGCCCGGTTCACCTGTGCGAAGAAGGAAGCGAGGCTATAGTACTGGTCCTGGGTCCAGCGCTCGAAGGGATGATCGTGGCACTTGTTGCAGTTGAAGCGGACGCCAAGGAACAGGTGCGTCGTGTTCTCCATCAGCTCGGAAGGCTCGCGGAGGATCTTGAAATAGGCGGCGGCGGGATTGTCGAGCGTCGAGCCGGACGCCGTCAGAATGCCGTGGACGAACTTGTCATAGGGCGTGTTCTTGTCCACCGCGTCGCGGATGTACTTCCGCAGGACGGTCGCGCCTTGGGGGCCGAGGAACTTCGAGTTGACTTGAAGCAGGTCGGCCCACTTGTTCGTCCAATGCTCGACGAAATCGGGACTGCCGATCAGGCGATCGACCAGTTCCTCGCGCTTCTGGCGCGAGGGCTTTTTGTCCTCGACGAACTTGCGGACGTCCTCGGAGGTCGGCAGCAGACCGGTCAGGTCGAGATAGACCCGGCGAATGAATTCGCCGTCGGTGCAGACGTCGCTCGGCAGCAACTTCACCTGCTTGAGCTTGTCGTAGACCAGGCCGTCGATCCAGTTGTACTCCTCGGCCGGCTTCCAGGCGTAGCCGGTGCGGTCGCCCATGACAACCATCGTCGTCGCGGTGTAAGCGCCCTCGAAGCGAACCATCAGGGCCAGTTCGCCGCGCCGCAGGGTCGTCACCAGGCCGGTCTTATCGACCGTGGCCGCCTCGATGTTGCTCGACTCGACGAACGCCTCGGCGGAGACGTCGCGGACCGAGCCATCAGTGTAGGTGGCGAGGACGGCGGTCTGCTGCTTCATGCCCGGCAGCGGCACGACGAAGTTCTTCGGCAGCACCTCCAGGCTCTTGACGCGCGGAGCGCTCAGGTCGAGTTGCACGCCCTCGGCAATCCACATCCTGAGCAACTCATACGACGGCTCGGTGGTCTTGACGACGACGCCGCCGACGTGCGGGACGGCCCCGGAGGTCTTGAGCAGCATGAGGCTCGTCTCGGGGGCGGCCCGGTTGAAGCGGCGGCCTTCGAGGTCGTCCGTCAGGGCGCGATGATCGAAGAGCGGATCGTAGCCGCGCAGCGACAGTTTGAAGCCGTTCTTGCCGTTCTGCGCCCCGTGGCACGTCCCGGCATTGCAGCCGAGCTTCGACAGCGACGGCATCACGTCGCGGACGAAGGAGACGTTGTACTTGTCCTTTTGGCCGGTCACCTTGATGGGAACCTTGATCGATTGCCCCTCGAAGCTGAGGGTGAGTTGTCCCTCGCCATCGGCGGCGGGACGGACCAGGCCTGCCGGCGACACCTTGACGGCTGCGGGCGGCTCGACCTTGACCAGCCGGGTGACGTCCACCTTGTCGCCGCTGGACAGGGTCGCCGTCACGAGCAACTGGTTGTACTGGAAGGGTGTTTTGAGCATGAGGGCGGCGGGCGTCGATTCCAGGCCCGTCACCTTGACGCCGGGAGGCAGTTTTTCCTGGGCGGAGACGAAGCTGGCCGCCATGAAGAGGGCCAGCAGGGAGAGTCGAAATCGCAACATGGTGCGGAATCCTCGTTTCGCCGCTTTCGGCTTTTGAAATGGGGTTGCAAAACCCCAAGCGGCGGGAAACAAACAAAATAAGGGGGAAGCAGAAGAAAAAAAAGATAAGTTT
>JBBQPD010001166.1:0-1760 GCA_038331535.1 Gemmatales bacterium
CCTGCTTGGGTCAGGCCACCGGAAACTTCACAAAATAGGACTTAATCGCCTCGAGGTAACCGCGGGCCAGTGCCTCGAGCACGCGATCCTGGCGAAGGGCATTGGCATCATCGTCATTGGTGAGATATAGCGCCTCGCCGATGATCGCCGGCATGTTCGTCGGCCGCTTAATGATCTCGCTGGCTGGGCCGAGCAAGTAGAAGTGCGAGGTCGCTCCCAGCACGCTGCTGTCCGAGCTGGCTTTGCGATCGTTCGTCGCGTAGCCAGCCTCGGCCAGCGCCTTGACGACGCTGGAGTCGGCCAGCTCGGCGAAGGCCTTGCTCCGCTCGGTCGTCGGTCGGCCATCGCCGTAGAAGATCTGGGTGCCGCGGATGCCGGGATTGGCAACTCCGTTGAAGTGCACCGAAAGCATCAGGTCGGCCTGGGCGTTGTTGGCTAGGTCAACCCGGGCCTGCAGCTCGTCAGCCAGCGTGATTTTGTCATCGCCGGTCAGGTCACGCGGGGGCTCGTTAACGCCGCGATCGGCCGTTCGGGTCGGCAGCGCGCTAAAGCTGTTGTCGGACAGGAGCTGTACCAGTCGCAGCGCGACCTTGAGCGTCAGATCCTTCTCGGCCAAGACCAGCCCATCGGGGAACGTGTGCGAAGAGCCGATCTCCTTACCACCGTGCCCGGCATCGACCACAACGGTCGGATCGCGCCGGAAGGCGCTGCTCAGGTCGGTATTGGGTAGATCTCTTGGCCGGCCCACGCCGGCGTCAACCCCCGGCTTGAGCTGGCCGTAGAAACGGCTGCCGCGAGCCTGCTCCTCGAGGTCGGATGGCAGATCGCGGAGCGTCATCATGCTCTTCAGGTACTGGCCCAGCAGCAGGCCCTGCGTGCAGCCGCAGGCGGCGTCGAAGTGCATGATGCCGCGCTGGAAGCGTTGGTAGATGAAACCGCCATTGGTCGGATCGTAGGTCGGCCGCGAGGTAGGTAAGCCCCAAATCTCGAGGTTGAGGCCAAACAGCAGGTTCGGATCGCCCTTACCGCCCGGGAAGGCGTCCTGCAAGCTGACGGTGTTGACGAAGGTGCTGTAGAAGTTAACCCGCTGCCCGTCAAAAGCGTCGGGCGCGCTATCCCTAACGAACTGCTGTACTCGCGCATCATAATTTCTGTCGCCGACGCCTGGCGCGCCCTGAAGCAGGCTCTTGTCGGAGGCTGGAAAGACCGAGCCATTGATTTTCGTATACGGCATCAGGCCATCGTCAAGCAGGTTCATCGTGGCCACCGAGCCGTTCGGCTGGATTTGCATCACCTCGCGCTGGTAGACCTGGACCTGCTGGCCGAGCAGCGGGAAGGCATTCGAGACGGGATAACCAAAAGTCTTCACGCCGCCACGTCGCTGGAAGAAGTCCCAGAAGCGGTCGTCGTCAATGCGATACCTGGTCTGAGGAAAGTAGCGCGGGTCGTCGGCCGCGCCGACCGAAGCGGCCGGGAACACGGCGATTGCGAACGCCAGGGTCAAGAAGAGGATGGAAAGACGAGAGGACACGGAACCCCCGGGGGATTGACGAAAGTGTAACCGGAGCAGTCTACCGACCGCGCGGCGGTCGATTCGAGCCCGGCGCCCCGCTGTGGCGAGACTGTTAGGTGCTTCACAGAGTGAACGACCTGGCCTGGCTGGGGTTGCAAGTCGCTCAGGGGCGGAGCGAGTGGCAAGGTCGGCGGCGCACGCTCGCACTCACTCCCCCCTGGTATACTCGCGCGTCATGATCTCGGTG
>JBBQPD010001167.1:0-1754 GCA_038331535.1 Gemmatales bacterium
GATCTCCTGGGCCGGGCCGACGACGAGGTTGGCGACGCCGGGCGGTAGCCCCGCTTCGACCAGGCACTCGAAGACCTGGACGAGACACAGCGGCGTCTGGCTGGCGGGTTTGCAGACGATGGTGCAGCCGGCGGCCAGGGCGGGAGCGATCTTCCGCGCCTGCAAAGTTACGGGGAAATTCCAGGGGCTGATCGCCGCCACGACGCCGACCGGGTGCTTGAGCGTGACGTGCCGTTTGCCGGGGACGCTGTTCGGAATCACGTCGCCGTAAGCGCGCTTGCCCTCCTCGGCGAACCACTCGAAGGTGTCGGCCGAGTGCAGGATTTCCGCCTTCGCCTCGGCCAGCGGTTTACCTTGCTCCATCGTCAGAGTGCGTGCGATGGCGTCGGCGCGCTCGCGCATCAGCTCGGCAGTCTTCTTCAGCACCTTGGCGCGATCCCAGGCGGTCAGCTTCATCCAGCCGGGCAAGGCGCGGGAGGCGGCCTCCAGCGCGCGGCGCGTCTCGGCCCGACCGCCGTAGGCCACCTCGGCGACCAGCTCTTCCGTGGCCGGGTTGATGACGCGATTGGTACGGCCGCTGTCGGCGTCGCACCATTTGCCGTCGATGTACAGTTTCTTCACGGCGGCGGTGGCGGTCGCGGTGGCCATGCGCAAGACTCCTGGTGAGGGGGAGCAAATGATCGACCGCTTGCGGCTTAGCGGGAGAGTGCTAAGCCGCAAGCGGCGCGGGTGATTTCAACTTATTCTAGCGGGCGCCGACGCGCTTCCAAGCTCACGGCTTCTGCGGCGGCTTGATCTCGACCGCCGGCGGTTCTTTCGCACCACCCATGGGCATCAATCCCTTGATCAGCGAGACGACCACGTCGGACGGCACGGATAACGTCGCCTCAGCCAGATCGCCGTTCGTCGACGTCTTGACCTTGCCCGGCAGGGCGAGGATTTCCTTCGGTAGCTCCTTCGGTGCGTCTTTCAGCAGCTTCTGGACGCCGGCGACGACCACGTCGAGCTGTGCCTTGACAAGACTCGCGGACTTCGGGTTAAGGCAGACCGAGACCCAACGCACGTCCACGGAGGGGCCGAGCTTCACCGTCAGGGCCGCGCTCGGGCCATGTTCGATAAAAAACTTGAGGTTAAAGTCAGAGATGGGAAACGGCAGATTGCCAGCATCCGCGCCGATACTCTTCAGATCCCAGTACACTGCGACCGTCGCCTTGGCATCGACCGTTTGCATGGCGGCTTGCAGCGGTGCGCTGAGGTCCGCCTTTTTATTTCGTTCCAGTGCTGCCTGGATGTCCTTCGCCTTGCCGGACAGAATGGTCTTGTCGTTCACGAGGCAATACGCTTCGCGGTAGTCCGGGGTTGGTTCGAATACGGAGAAGCTGCCGACCTTGAGTTCCTTGAAGGTCACCGGCTTTTCGCCCGGAAAACGCGCCTGCTCGCGCGCTTTGCGAACCTCGTCGAGCTTGACGGCTTTCTTCAGCTGCAGGAACGTGAGCGGCTGGCCCTTGAGATTGCCGCCCATTTGAAAGTTAGCGACCGACTCCATCTTCACGCCGAAGTGGCGTTCAAAACCTTCTCCCATCTCCTTGTCGAACATCGGGATTCCTTTGCGCAGCTGCTTGAAAGCGTCACTGGCGGTGAGCTGATCCATCTTTACGACGACGAGCACGTTCGTGTCCGCAGGCAGGAACTTGAGATCGTCCTGCCGGTCTGCGGCCGGTGCCCTCTGGACTGCGAGCAGTGCCAGCAGGGTC
>JBBQPD010001168.1:0-1750 GCA_038331535.1 Gemmatales bacterium
CGATTCCATGAACCGGGTGACCCAGCTGCTCGACGCCACGCCGTCCGGCCGCCGCTACCTTCGAGCTGCCCCGCTGATCGAGAGCAACGACCCGGCCATCCGCGATAAGGGGCGGGAGATCCTCATGGACCTCGATGCGGCCAGCAAGGAGGAGCGGGCTCACGCCCTGTTCGCGTTCGTGGACGAGCTGGAAAGCCGGGACGACTTGAAAGAGACACAGGGCGCGCGCGCTTGTTTGCTGGCCCGCGGCGGCGACAGCGGCGGCAAGGCCCGGTTGCTGGCGGCGCTGTGCCGCGGCCAGGGCATTCACGCCCGACTCCTCACGGGACTCATCCTCGGCGGCAAAGGCGAGCAGCCGTTGCATTACTGGGCCGAGGCCTGGGTCGGCGGACACTGGCTGCCGATGTGCCCGACCCGCCATCACTTTGGCTCGGACAAGTTTCCCGACGACTACCTCGTCTTCCGGACCACGGACGAGGGGTTCGTCGTTCGCGGCGACGACAAGGCCCAATTCACCTTTCAGGTGCAGAACCTGCGCGGCGGGGACGGTTCGGGCCGAGCCGCCGAGGCCACGCCGCTGCGGGCATTCTTCCTGCGGGCGTCGCTCTATCGGTTGCGGCTCGGCGAACAGCACCTCGTCCGCTTTCTGTTGTTGTTGCCGTTGGCGGCGCTGATCGTCTGTATCTACCGCACCGTGATCGGCGTGCCGACGTTCGGCACCTTCAGCCCCGCCCTTCTGGGGCTGGCCTTTCTCGACCTGCGCGCCCTGCGCTGGGGGTTGCCGATCTTCCTGCTCATCATCCTGCTCGGCTGGGCGATGCGGCACGGCCTGGAGCGCTTCCACTTGTTGCAGGTGCCGCGCGCGGCGGCGCTGCTGACGATGATCGTCGGCGTGCTGATCGTCCTGATCGTCGTGTCGAGCAACTTCGGCGTCACCGGCACGCAGTACGTCGCACTGTTCCCGCTCGTGATCCTGACGCACCTGGTGGAGCGCTTCTGGACGATCGAAGCGGAGGACGGCACGTTCTCGTCTTTCAAGACGCTGCTGGGCACGATCGTCGTCTCGGTCAGCGTCAGCTTCGCGCTGTCGCCGGAGGCGGTGCCGTCGTGGCTGCTCCGTTACCCCGAGACGCTCATCGTCGTCCTCGCCGCCCATCTTGCCCTGGGCCGTTACACGGGTTATCGGCTGTCGGAATTGTACCGCTTCGGCGACATGATCCAGCCGCAGAGTGCGGAGGGCGGAAAGGACGCCTCACCCCCGGGTCCAGACGCGGTTACTGGAGGGAACGATTCCGCGCGAACGCCGAACGCCGAACGCACAGCGGGCGGCTGATGCTTCGCGCGGCCTCTCCGGGAATCCTTTCCCTCCCAACGCGCTAACGCGGCATTACTTTTCCTTGCGCTCCTTGGCTTCCTTTTCAGCCTCTTCGAGTTCTTCTTTGTCGAACTTGGAGAGCGCTTCTTCGTGGAATTTCGCGAGCGCCGTCTTCGCCTTCGGCATCCGGTTGACATGGGCGGCGTGCAGTCCCTGGACGGCGGCAAAGCTCGCCGGCTTGAAATGGGCGGCCTCGGGGGGCGCCTCTTCCAGGAGCGTCATGCTTGTCACCGGATGGATTTCCCAGCAGGTGGCTCGCCAGTTGTTCGCATTGCCCGGATTCGTGTTTTCCGCTTCCTTGACGTGCATGGTGTCGAAGAGCAACCATCCGGTCACTTCCACCCATTTTCCCTTGAAATCGTTGCGGAGCTTCGC
>JBBQPD010001169.1:0-1750 GCA_038331535.1 Gemmatales bacterium
ACCCTCGGCGTGTGCAGGTCCCAGTACACGTGATCGCCGTTCGCCACCGCGGCCTGCGGCTGGAACGACAGCGCGCGTCGCAGCAGCCGGTTGCGAATCGCGGTGGGAAGGTTGCCAGCGGGACCGTCGTTTTCCGGCCCGAAGCGGCTCACGCGTGGCAACGGTCGTCGTCGGGGCGGCGGCGTCGGCTGCGCCAGCGCCTCGGCCGGCAGCGAGGCCAGGAGCGTCGCGCCGAGTTGACCGATCAGGAATTCTCGACGATCCATCGTGGACTTCCTCCGGGCCGGTAGAGAGTAGCGCGCCTACGCTGCCGTGGCGGTCAGGACACCTTCGAAAAACGAAGCAGTTCGCGCGCGTCATGGTCTGAACGGTCATGTCATTTCACCGTTTGAAGGCCTTCTGGATCCGGCCGATAGATCACGTACTTGATGTCGGAGTCGAGGCTGCTCCACCAGTGCGGCACCTTGCCGGGAATGATGATGATATCGCCGGGAACGACCCGACGGCTCTTGCCGCCGTTGATCTTGCTGCCGCCGTAGTTCTGGCGGCCGGTGTTCGGGCTCACGCCAGTGCTGCGACGATCGACGAGCGTACCGCCCGTGACCAGCGTGCCGGTCCCCTCGAGCATGTAATAGATCTCGGTCACGCTCGTGTCGTGCGCGATCGCGTCGCCGGGCAGCGCCTTCGGCCGGAAGACGCCGTAGACGCCGACCTTGTAGCCGCCCACGTCAGCCACGCGAATCGGCGAGTCGCTGATGCGATCCTTCGGCAGCTTGTCGATGAACGCCTTGACGTCGGCCGCGGTGACGTCCACCGCAGGAAGTGGCGACTGCGCGAGGGCAGGCCACGGCGCCAACATGAAGGCCACGACGGCGACGATTGCTGGTTTCAACACGATGCCCTCTCCTTCCATTGGAAATCATGAACCGCACGGGCCCGCATCGCAAGTGACGGGCGACGTGTCACGCTCATGATCTTTTCCATCCCAGTCCGAGGTCGTCGTAGATCGAATCGGCGATCGGGACACGGCCGATGAACGTGGTAGCGACGCCGTACTCCGGATCGGCGAAGGCCTGCATGCCGCTGGCGCCGGCGTGTCCGAAGGTGCGAGGCGAGGAATGCGATCCGTACCGGGTCTGCAGCGACTCGCCGCGGCCCTGCGCGGCGTGGTCATCGCTTCGACGGTTTGCGTCGACAGCAGCCGCTTGCCGTTCGACACCCCGCGATTCAGCATCATTTCGTAGAAGCGCGCCAGTTCGCGCGTCGGGCCGATGCTGTCGCCGGCCGGCTGACACTTGACGACGTCCTGCTCCGAGTCGAGATAGTTCGACGCAAAACGTCCTTCGGCCTCGTAGGCGCGGTAGCGCACGAGCGGCATCCCGCACCACGAATCCATCATTCCGGGAGCACCTCGCGACGCGTCAATCCGCCGAATGCCTCGTCCATGTTCTCCTCGTTTCCCAAACCGGAGGGCCGAGTTTAGCGGAAATGTCGACTGAGCACCGTCGCAGAAACGCTGAGAGCCATACTGTCTAGCCGGGAGCCGGCATAAGCCGCCAAACGACTCACACGAAAAAAAATGCTGAGGGAGCAAAAGCCCGGCAGCGACATCGATTTTCTCGTCGAGTTCGAACATCCGAAGCGGTATTCAGCTGCGCTACTTTGCCGCGCGTGAACAGCTCGTCGGCCACGGCCTGTTTGCGTCCGTTGCAGACATCTTCGAAGAACCGACGCGTCAGGCTTGTTGGTT
>JBBQPD010001170.1:0-1740 GCA_038331535.1 Gemmatales bacterium
GGGCAAATAGACTCTCAGTTTTCATAACGCCGCAACAACAGGTATTCCAGCAGCCAGGTCACCACGGCCAGACTCCTGTCTTCGCGGTCTCGGCCGGGGTCAAACTCGGATAGCATTACCCCTGCGACCTTCGGCGACCAGACGGCTTCGAGCAAGCGCAGCAGCAAGAGCGGCGCCAGGCCGAAGGGCACCGGCCGCGCCACGGCAGGAAAGAACGCCGCGTCCAGAACGTCCCAGTCGATGTCAATCCAAACCCGCCGAGCCGACGTCGTCTTCGCGCGGAGAGCCGCCGCTATCGAATCCGCATCGACGGCCAGGTCGCGCGCGGAAAACGTCTGGCGAAAGTGTTCACCGACGTATTCGGCCGTCAGCAACAACTCGCGGTGTCCGACATTGATGATGGCCGGCAACGGCCCCTCGCAGTGCAGCAGGAAGTTACCGTGCGACGGCTGGGTGGCGCACTCCGCGAAATGATGAATATCGAGATGGGCGTCGAACTGCACGACCAGCTCGCCCTCTCCGGCGGCGGACAGCTCGTCGTAGACCGGCAACGCTCCAAGATGGTTGCCCGCGATCCAGATCAGGAACTCGCCTTGCCGCAACACCTGCCGCACCGCCTGACGCCCTTTGGTCCGCCAGGAGGCCAGAGCGTCGAGATCGTCGAACGCGAAATCGCGCACACGGACGTGTTCGGTATAGCACCGCGCCCGTGTCTCGACGCGCTCGCGGCGATTGTCGGCCAGGATTTCGCGCAGCTCGTCGCCAATCAGTGCGGCGCCCGCCCCCGTTCCGGCGCTGCCGAATATATCGAAGGGGTAAATTATGACGGTGGTTTTCACGTCGGGCGCAACTCCCAGGTCGTTCTTGGGATGGTAGGAAGCTCATAGAATAATCTATGCTATTCGACGACCGCTCCGCCTCTCCGCCCTTCCTCACAATCGGGTAGGGCGCGGATCGGCTGTCGTGCCAGCGGAGGACGACGATGCAGGCGATCGAGGGTTATTATGTAGCGCCCGGCGTGGTCGTGACGGGCGACGTCGTGTTATCGCCCGGCGTCAATCTCTGGTTTGGCACGGTCATTCGCGGCGACCTGGCACGCATCACCCTGGGGCCGCGCGTCAATATCCAGGATGGATGTATCGTCCACACCGATTTTGGCGAACCCCAGGATATCGGTGAAGGCGTCGTCGTGGGCCATCGTGCCGTGTTGCACGGCCGCTCGATCGGCCGAGATACGCTCATCGGCATGGGAGCACTGCTGCTCTCCGGCTGCGAGATCGGCGCGGAATGCTTGATCGCCGCCGGCACGCTCATTACGGAGAAGCGCCGCATTCCGCCGCGTTCCGTGGTCATGGGCATGCCCGGCAAGGTGGTGCGCGAAGTGACCGATGAGGATCTGCGGCGCACGCACGCCATCGCCGTCCATTACCTGGAATTAGCGCAGCGCTACGCACACGGCAGCTTTCCACCGCCGTGGCAAGTGCCCGCTCTTTCGTAGCCGACTCGCGGCGCGAGTCGGCTACGAAGTTATTCTTCCACTCCGGCAAGGCTCAAATCCTCCTCCCACACGGGAAGGCGGCGGGCCATCGAGGAAACTACCGCCGTGGCTGCCGATACGCTTCTCAGTCCGATTGCGAGCAACGCGGACCTGGTCCTGACCGGCGTGTCGGATCGCCGCTCCGACGTGGACGTCAAGTCGGCCCGCGTCGGCACACTGCTCAAAAGTTTGGACTGTGAAGG
>JBBQPD010001171.1:0-1728 GCA_038331535.1 Gemmatales bacterium
CGCACGTCCTTCTGCGCGTCGGCCAGCTTTGCTTCGACTAGCGCCTTGAGGTCGGCGTTGTCGAGCGCGCCGCGGCGGCGCAGCGAAGCGAGGTTGTTAATCAGTTCCTGCGGCGTCATGCGCTCGATCAGGGCCAGCAACACCGTGGGCGTCATTTGGCGCACGACCGTCGCGGCGACGCGGTATGGAACCTGATGCTCGACGATGGCGCGGGCCTGGTCCGCCGGGCTTGCGGCGCGAGCCAGCTCGCGCAGGGCGAACACGCGGCTGTCCGGCGGCGGCGTCTCGTCGAACAGGATCTGCTGCGCCCGCGCGGCCGGCGGGATGTGCAGCAGGGCGTACATGCGCTTGAGCGCCTTGCGGGCGATCAAGACGCTGCTGTCGAACCAGCCGGCGTCGGCCTCGCGCTCGCGCAGGTAGCGCGTGATCTCCGTGCGCAGGGCGCGCGGAGGGTTGCGGAACAGGCCGAATTCCTCGACGACCGTCTGAAGTTCCGGCTTCGGAGCGTCGGCCTTCTTCGGCGCCTTGTGGCCGCGGGCCTTCGGCGCCTCCGCGCGAACGGCGACCTTGCGCGTCGTCTTACGGCCGTGAATGAAGTCGAGGACGCGCGTCACTTCATACGGCGGCAGCTGGCGCAGCAGGGCCAGGCCAACGTCGCGGTGGCCGGGGAAATCGCTCAACGTCAGGCAGACGACGAACATTTCCTTGTGGTCGCGCACGTCGCCGTGATCGGCGTACCAGGCGGCCAGGCGGACGTAGAAACGCGGATCCTGCCGGGCCATTTCCTGGTGGACGGGGTGAATCGCGTCGAGCCGGCGGTGCGGCGTCGTCAACAGCGTGTTGAGGATGCCCATTCGCATGTCCTGCTCGGTGATGGCCATTGGGGCGCCTCCTTGTTGCATCCTCCGGCATGGAGGATAAAAACGGCCGCACAAGTATCAAAAGCGGGTTAAACAACCAGTTGTAACAGACTGGCGCCTTTTCCAATTAGGCTATACCCGCCCAAGCAGGTAGAGGGAATCGAACCCTCAATCGTGTGTGTACGCTCTTGCGGTAGGGTGCGGACGTGGTCCAGGTATGTCTCAAAAATCTCCGTACAAGTCGCACAAGCTATCGAACTTTTGGTGCGTCTACTCTTCCGCCACGGGACCGTGGAAACGAGTGGTCCCGGAGGGACTCGAACCCTCACATCGGTGTTACCCGACACCCGGTTTCAAGCCGGAGCGTTTGTAAGCTTTTGCCGTTGGGTACGGAGGTGAATCCACGACAACCGCGATCCGAAAAAGAAGCCCGTACAAGTCGCCGAAGCGGATCAACTAGTGCTCTGCCAACTGAGCTACCGCCCGGTGAATCGGGCGGGCGGGACTCGAACCCGCGACCTCTCGGTTAACAGCCGAATGTTTGTACGCTTATGCCGTTGGGTACGGGCTGGCTCGCGGGATCACGGTTTAGCCGAACACGGCCTGGGGCCGGATCGTCACGTTGCCGGTCTCGTGCCGGTCGAGGACGTAGTCGCGGAGACGGTCCTCGGAGATTTCCAGATGGCGAGCGACGGCCCGCTTGACGGCGACATCGCTGCCGGCGTCGGCGACGCCCAGCTCGGCGAGCGGAACGTCGAGGCTGCGTCCGTCGAAACGGACATGGGCGACCGCGGGGCGGTTCAGTTGCAGAGGCATCGGCGGCCCTCCTGTGCTTAGTATGCTGTAAGAAAGACGACACGACGACGGG
>JBBQPD010001172.1:0-1721 GCA_038331535.1 Gemmatales bacterium
CTGGCGAACCTGCGCCTGACCCTCGTCCATCAGCCGGACCGGGCAGGAGCCAAGCAGCCGGACGACGACATGGAGATTGCGGCGGAGTCGATCGGCCCGCCGCAACGTTTGGCGAAGGCGCTCAACTCCGGCGTCTACGAACAAGCGATCGTCTTCCGAGTGCCGAAGGCCGGCCGCTATGCGGTGCGCATCACCGGCAAGATGCCGACCGACACCCGTCCTCCAGGCGCGCCGAGTTTACCCTTGTCACGCCGGAGTTTCGAGTTGAAGCCGCGCTTGTTCGTGGCGACGCTGGATGGAGACGGCCGCGCGGTGCTCGCGGATTACAGCACCGACAGCGGGACACTGGGAACGCCGGCGGATGTGAAGCGCCATGAGCGTGTGGGACCGTGAGAGATCGGTTGGCCGCTTGCGGCTTAGCGGACCTTACCCGCTAAGCCGCAAGCGGCAATAGAGTCGGCACTTGACACTATTTCGAGTGACAGAGTACACTTTACCATTCCAGTCCTCGGACGAAACCGTCCGCTCTACCACCGCGGGGTCATGAGCGCGGGAGGAATATCTTCTTGACGCGACTACCCCGGGAGGGCCACGTGTGAAGGCGATTATCAGCGATATTCACAGCAACTTTGAGGCCCTCACGGCGGTCCTTAAAGACATCGAGAAGCACTCGGTCTCCGATATCTACTGCCTCGGCGACGTGGTAGGCTACGGCCCTAACCCGCGCGAGTGCGTCGATCTCGTGATGAAGTGCAAGATGGTGCTGCTGGGCAATCACGATCAAGGTGCCATGTTCGATCCCGAGGGTTTCAATCCCCCGGCCGAGCGAGCCATCTTCTGGACGCGCGAGCAGCTCGAACGTTCGCCGGAGAACAAGAAGTCGATCGAGCGCCGCTGGGAGTTCCTCGCCGACCGGCCGCGCAGCTTCCGCGAGAACGGTTACCTCTTTGTCCACGGCTCGGCCCGCAACCCGCTCAACGAGTATGTCTTTCCCGAAGACATTTACAACCAGCGCAAGATGGAGCGCATCTTCGCCCTGGTCGATCGCTACTGTTTTCAGGGCCACACGCACGTCCCCGGCGTCTTCATCGAGCAGGTACCGGAAGACCTGTACCAGTTCAACAGCCCCGAAGAGATCGACTACGCCCACAAGCTCGACGCCCGCAAAACGCTGTGCAACGTCGGCTCCGTCGGCCAGCCGCGCGACGGCGACTGGCGTGCCTGCTACATCCTGCTCGACGACGAGACCATTCGCTTCCGCCGTGTCGAATACGACATCGAATCGACCATCAAGAAAATCTACGCGCTGCCGGAGTTGGAGAACTTTCTCGGCGACCGTCTGCGCGACGGGAGATGAGCACGCCGCGCCAGCAAGTGGCGCACTGGCTGGCGCGGCGTGCTCGCGGGGCAAGGCTGGTTGCGCAGACGCGCGCGCCCTAAAATGTAACGGGGACCGGAGGCGTAAGACGGATGTACGTCTGTCGCCTCTGGTCCCTGTTCTTTTGTCATCGACTGAGCCGCCATGCAAGCCAGGAATTTTCTCCTGTTCATCGCCCTGACGATTCTCATCCTCTTCGCCTGGGCGAAGCTGGAACCCAATCTGTTTCCACACAAACCGAAACCGGAAGAGAAAGAAGTCAACAAGGACGGCGATCCGCCTTCCAAGCCGGCTGACGAGGTAGCTGCCGCGGCTGCTGGAGCCGCCGGCACCTCTGCCGTCC
>JBBQPD010001173.1:0-1720 GCA_038331535.1 Gemmatales bacterium
ATGTAATAACCGTTGTTACATCAACGGTGTCCACTCGCCGCCCCGGGGTGGTCGGGCTGCTGCAAGCGCTCCCTCAGGGTCGCGGCTCGTAAAATCCCACAGAAGGCGGGCCGTCACGACTTCGTCTTTTTTTTCGCCGCGGGTACTTTGGCTCCCTTCTTGCGCGCTTCCGAGAGGCCGATGGCGACCGCCTGCTTGGGGTTGGTCACTTTCTTGCCCGACTTGCCGCTCTTCAACTTGCCCTTCTTGAACTCGTGCATCACTTCCTGCACGGTCTCCTGGGCTTTTTCACTGTACTTCTTGGCCATCTTTCCCTCCTATTCCCTGAGATGCGGATGGGACGACACCCCGTGTCCCCTTAACTCGAGTAGAAGATTCAAATCCGGTGCCAACTGGAGTCGCGCGCGGGCACGATTCACAAGAATCGGCATGTCCATTCTCAGTTATTGCAGCTGCGGGCTTGCTTTGCGTTTCACGCGAAACAGCAACCGCGATGCTTTTCCCCAGAGCGTCCCTTGACCTCCCCCAGACGGGCCAAATAAACTCTCGCGGCCGCATCTCGTGGCGGAACAGTTCAATTCCTCGGCGGCTGCTGGTGAGTCTAGCGAAGCTCCGCTGAGCCTACGAATACGCCCGAGATCGGGGACTTGTGCGGCGCGGGCTTGGACGCCAGCGACTTCCGCTGGCTGGTTTGCATGGTTACGTGGAGCACGCGGCGGAAACCGACGGGCGCTGGGCGTATGTGTTCGGCAGCGATTAGCCCAATGCCCTGGTGGACGTGACGGCCGAGCTTGCCGACGGCCGCACTCATCCCGGCGTCACCGTCGCCATCGTACCGCGGAAGACCACGGTCGTACCGGCCATCCGCTTCGAGCGACCACAGCCCTTGAGGAGTTCCTCGAATGCGTGAATACCTCTCGCCTGGCGTCTATGTCGAAGAAGTCCCCTCCGGGTCCAAGCCGATCGAAGGGGTGAGCACCAGCACGGCCGGCTTCCTCGGTTCGACCGAGCGCGGCCCCGAGGCCCCTTACTTCATCACCAGCTGGCTGGAATTCCAGCGCTGGTACGGCGGCTACAAGACCTCCCCCGAATCTTACCTGCCCTATGCGGTACAAGGCTTCTTCGATAACGGCGGCAAGCGCTGCTTCATCGCGCGCATCGTCGGCGCGGGCGCCGGCTTCGCCGTCGGCACCGTGGGCGCGCTCACGGTGTCGGCAATCGGCCGAGGCGCCTGGGCCAACAAGGTCGCGATCAGGGTGCGGCCCGCCACCCAACTCGGCCCCAAGGGCAACTGGTTTCGCGTTTCCATCCTCTATTACACCAAGTATCCCGACCCGTTCGTCGATCCGACCGACCCGGCGCAGCTGGCAAACAAGGACCGGCGAACGCCCGATCATTTCGAGGATTTCGACAACCTCACCGATGTGCCCGGCGCCAGCAACAACGTCGTGACGATCCTCAACAGCTCGTCGCATCTGTTGCGCGTGGCCTGGGGCAACAACGCGCCCGCGCCGGTGCCGGCCCAGGAGTTCGCCCGTCTGACGGGGGGAACGGACTCTGCCGCCGGCGTGACGGCGGCCGAGTTCGAGGGAAATAGCGATCCCATCCTGGACGCGAACCTCTTCCCGGACGAGCCGGTCGGCCGCGGCCTGGCGGCGCTGGACAACATCGACGAGGTCTCCCTCCTGATCGCGCCCGACGAAGTCCGCTCCGGCCTCAG
>JBBQPD010001174.1:0-1718 GCA_038331535.1 Gemmatales bacterium
GTCTTCGGTCCAACAGGCGAAGCTGTGGCTGTAGACGTTGTTGTCGCCGTTGGTGTAATCCTTCGATGGGCGGATTTCGTGCGGCTTCCAGTCCGGCGCCTCGTACCAGACTTCGCCGTTGAGGATGTCCAGCTTGCCGTCTTTGTTGACGTCGCCGACGGCGACGCCCTCGGAGCGGAACGCCTTGTCGATGACGGTCTTTTTCCAGGTGATGCCGGTGTCGTCGGCCGGCTTTTTCTCGTCGGCGGGGAGGAGCGCCAGCGAGCAGGCGAGTGGGAGCAGTGGGGTCAGGAGCCAGACGCGGAAACGCATGAGAGAACCTCGTTCGGGTGAAAGTCAGTCGCCGAGGCAGATTATCGCGGGTGCGCGGCCGCGCCGCCAGCAGAGAAACGGTGGAACGAACGAAAATCCGAAAAAAGGACACCGCACCGCGCCCCGTCCTAAAGGACGGGTCTATCACCGCTCCGCGGCAAAGGCCCGTGAACGGGCCTCTGTGCAATAATGGGACTGCACCCGATAGCGTCTCCCCTCGACGGCTGCAATTCGGCGCGTTATCGTGTGCGAAGAGCTGACTTCGACCGAGGAGCGGATTCTTCATCACCTCAAGCCCGGAGCGTTTATGTTGCGTTCCATTCTCGTACCGCTGGACGGTTCGACATTTGGCGAACACGCCTTGCCGCTCGCCCTGGACCTGGCCCGCAAGGCCAAGGTTACGCTGCACCTCGTCCAGGTGTTGATGCCGGCCGGTTCGTCGGCCCCGAAGCGCCGTTGTTGCTGGGCGACACCGTGCTCGCGGATCGGTTAGTCGAACAGCAAACGGCCGCTCAGCAGAACTACCTCGACTCCGTCGAGCGCCGGCTCCTTGAAGCTGGGGCGCCGCGCGTGCAAACCTGGCTGCTGGACGGCGACATCCCCGGCATGATCCGCCAGCAGGCGGAGACAGTCGGCGCCGACCTGGTCGTGATGACCACGCACGGCCGAGGCATGTTCGCCCGCTTCTGGTTGGGCAGCGTCGCCGACGAATTGGTGCGCACCCTGCCTGTGCCGCTGCTGCTCATGCATCCTGGCGAGGGAACCCCCAACCTGGAAAAGCCGCCTGCGCTCAAACACATCCTGCTGCCGCTGGACGGTTCCCACCTGGGCGATCAAATCGTGGGACCGGCGCTCAAGGTCGGCGCCCTGAGCGAGGCGGATTACACGCTGGTGTGCGTCCTCCGCCCAGCCGTGCCGCCGGTCTACGTGTTTGAGGGACAGACGTTCGGTGAAATGGCCGAGGATCTGATCCAACACGCCGACGCGCAATTCGAGCGCCGCCGCGCCGAGGCTGAGGACTACTTGAAACGGACGGCCGAGACGCTGCGCGAGCAAGGCGGCATCGTGGTGACACGCATTGAAATTGACGAGTCGCCGACGAAGGCGATCCTGCGCGACACGAAGACGGTCGATCTGGTGGCGCTGGCGACGCACGGCCACAAGGGGCTGAAACGTCTCTTCATCGGCAGCGTGGCCGACAAATTGATTCGCGGTTCCCCGGTGCCGGTGCTCGTCTACCGGCCGAAAGAGGGGTAATTTGAACACGCGAAAAAGGAGCCGCGCACGAAGTAAGCGGGGGAAGGGAGCCGCGCACGAAGTAAGCGGGGGAAGGGAGCCGCGCACGAAGTAAGCGGGGGAAGGGAGCCGCGCACGAAGTAAGCGGGGGAAGGGAGCCGCGCACGAAG
>JBBQPD010001175.1:0-1705 GCA_038331535.1 Gemmatales bacterium
ATTCGCACGGTGCAGCAACTGCTCGGCCACAAGGATGTGTCCACCACCATGATTTACACCCACGTCATGGAAAAAGGCGTCGCCGGCACGCGCAGCCCGCTCGACGTTCTGGAGGAACTGCGTCCAGAAGAAGTTGAAGCGGCACTCCAGGCGACGCAACGACTGGAGGGAGTCGGCGATCCTCGACGAGGGAAAACCGTGAAGGTGTAGTGGAGAGAAAAAGCACGTCCGCGCGCACGGCGGACGCTTATGCGCCCGAGGGTGTGTGTGGCGCACGCGCAATGCAACGAAAGCTCCCCTTTCTTCATAATAGTGGACGTATGGATAGATAGCAAGAGAGAAGAAAGAACGCGAAACGGCAAGCATGCGTCTCACAACTTGCGTTGCATCTCGGGAGTCGCTCCCTTAAGCCAGTGGCGCGTTGCGTAGTCGGAGAACGTCAGCGTCAACAGGATGCCCAGCCAGAAGAGGGCCGCTCCGATCACAAGCCAGATGAGCCGACCGCTGTGCAGGACGTGCATGAAGAACAGCACCACCAGCAGCGCCTTCGCCATCGCGATCGTCAGGGCCACGGCCAGATGCCAGGGACCGAGTTCGACGAACGAGGCGGCGACCGTCAATGCCGTCAGCAGCAGCAAGGCGGCGAAAATCAGCAGGTAGATCCCGCGTGAAATACGATGTGCGGTCATCGCTCATCCTCGCTGGGCGCTCCGGGGTCAGAACGGCTGTCTCGTGCCTATCAGATACAGGAGCGGGAAGAGGAAGATCCACACGATATCGACGAAGTGCCAGTACAGCCCGGCCATCTCGACCGGCGTGTGGTACTCGCTGTCGTAGCGCCCCGTCCGCGCCCGCCAGGCGACGAACAGTAGCACGCCCATGCCGATCAGCATGTGGACCGCGTGCAGTCCCGTCAGGACGAAATAGAGGACGAAGAACAGTTGGACCCGGCTCGGCTCCGGGACCGTGGATTCCCAGCGGGCCTCGTCGAAGCGAAGGCCGGGGATCAGGGACTCGCGATAATCGTGCAGATACTCGCTCGCCTTGACGGCGAGGAAGACAATCCCCAGGGCGACGGTCAGCAGCAGAAAGACGATGATCGCCTTGCGGCGGCCCAATTGCGCCGACTGCACGGCCAGGGCCATCGTCAGACTGCTGCCCAGCAGGATCGCCGTGTTGACGCCTCCCAGGATGACGTCCAGCCGCGCGCTGCCGGCCTCGAACTCGGCGGGAAAGGCAGCCCGGTAGACGGCGTAGCCGGTGAGGACGGCGCCGAACAGCATTATCTCCGTGACCAGAAAGGTCCACATGCCCAGACGAGCCGCGTCGTGCTGCTGCTCCAGGCTGTCGAAATGATGCGCCAGGGCGGTGGAGTGTTCAGCCGGCAACGGGGGCCTCCTCTCGGGAATAGAGGTAGGGCGGCTGAGTGACCACGGGCGTCTCGGCGAAGTTCTCCGGGGGCGGCGGCGACGGCGTCTGCCACTCCAGGCCGGTCGAGCGCCACGGATTGGCCACGGCCTTGCGGCCATAGCCGAGCGACCAGATGAGATAGACCAGCGGAATCAGATAGCCCACTCCCAGGATCGACGCCCCCGCCGTGGACATGACGTTCAGCACCTGAAACTCTTCCGCGTAGGAGTGGACCCGGCGCGGCATGCCCAGGTTGCCGAGGATGAACTGAGGGAAGAACGTCAGGTTGAAGCCG
>JBBQPD010001176.1:0-1672 GCA_038331535.1 Gemmatales bacterium
CTTGGCGAACGTGACGGCGCCGTCCGCCTTCGGCTTGACGACGCGGGCGATGAAACAGCCGGCCGCCTTGGTCGAGGGCTGCGACACCGGCTTGCCGGCCAGCAGCTCGTCGAGCGCCTCGGCGAGGTCGCGGCGCGTGGGCGCCTCGCGCTTGAAGCCGACGCCGAACTGATCGTCGATGCGTCCCTGGTAGACCACCCGGCTGTCCGCGTTCAGGACGAAAACCTCGGGCGTCCGTTTGGCCCCGAACTGGTCGGCCACGACGTTGGCCGGGTCGCGCAGCACGGGGAAGGTCAACCCATTTTGCTTGGCATGGCCGGCGATGCGGGCCGGCGCGTCATTGCTGTTGCTGTTGACGGCGAGGAATTGCACGTCCTTGTCGGCGTAGGCCTTCGACAGCTCCGCCAGTCGCGGCATATAGGCGTTGTTGATGGGGCACTCGGTGCCGACGAACACCACCACGACGGCCTTTTTCGCCTTGAAGTCGCTCAGGGATATGGGCTTGTCCGTAGCGGCGTCCTTGAGAGTGAAGTCGGCGACGTGCGGCGCGTTCTTCACGGGCGCGACGGTTTCCGCGTGCAACGCCAGACCGATGGCCACGACGAAAAGAAACAGGCCGACGGGCAACGCGAGACGGCGCATGGAATCTTCCTCGTTGGACGGAATTCGGGGGCGACTGCTGTACCTGGGTTCAATGGCTTGAGTTTCACGGAGTCGGTGGGGGCGATACTTGGCGGACCCAGGTTTGGAACTGGCGGATTACGGCAGTATTGTCCAGCTGACTGCTCAGAGCCAGGTAGCGAGTCAAGTCGGCCGGAATCAAGGGCGGAAGCGCCTCGCTGACCGGTACAGGAACATAGGATGCGTCTGGTTGAAGAACGTTGAAGGAAAGGACCTCGCCTTGAAGCCGCCACACTTCCGGCACGCGCAGGGCTGCATAGATGGGCATGCGCGGAACCGAACTGTGCGTTACATCTATCTCAATGACTAGGTCTGGCGGCGGATCGCGGCGGAGGTCAATGCGAGTCAGGCCTTGAACACTTGCCTGGTTGGCTATCCAAAAACACTTGTCCGGCTCTAATCCCCGTTCCAAGTCTCGCCGCCGAAACGTCGTAGAGCCTCCGCCACGAACGGCAATGTTGCGTTCCGCGGCCCACAAACTGATTAACAGTGCCAAAATATGGGCCCCGCGCTCATGCTCATGGGTGAGAGTCACGACTTCGAGTATCCCTCGATCATAAGTTATGCGAACGTGCCGGCGCTCGTCGAATAACTTGAGCCAGTGAGTGTAATCGCTCCACGACTCGCCGTCCATCACGAATCGCTGCTTCTTTGGTATGCGGATTGTGGTCATTTTGGCCCTCGCAAGTCGTGGTCTAGCAGAATTATATCCGACGATGACAAGCTCACCCCAGCTTCTTCACCAGCACCAGCGACCGCCGCCCGCTCTTGTCGTACCGCTCGCGGCGCGGCGGCGGCAGGTCGTCCGGCGTCCCGGTGGTGAAGCCGCCTTTCTGCTGAAAATAATTGAACGCCTGCGTGGAAAGGCAAAACAGTTCCGAAGCTCCAAGCGTACGGGCGCGCGTCTCGGCGTAGTGCATCAGCTTGGCGCCGATGCCCTGGTTCTCGTACCGCGTATCGACGCACATGGCGGCCAGTTCCGCCTTCGCCC
>JBBQPD010001177.1:0-1671 GCA_038331535.1 Gemmatales bacterium
CGGTCGCGGCTCGTAGCAAACAATAACTTCCGGGACGGACTCTCAACACCGGGGAGTTACCCGATGCGTCTACCGAAGCCTGCCTTCTCCCGCCTTGCTATGTTCGGCGCCCTTTGCGTCGGCGTGGCGTTCCTGACCCTTCATGCGGCCGACGCGCCTGGGGTTCTCACGCCGGAAGTCGTTAAGGAAGCGCAGGCCCGCTACAACGCCGACCGCACTGACGCGACCGCCAAGGGTTTGACGAAGCAGTTCTCGCCGGAGTGGTTCCAGCGAGCCGAAGCGTTTGCCAAACTGGGCGACGAGGCGCTCGCCGCTAACCGGCTCGTCGAAGCGCTCGACTCCTACCGCAAGGCGCGGGCGAGCCTGCCCGCGCTGCCGAAGGGGGTGCCGGAGAACCTCGCGCGCATCTTTGGCGACGGTCGCTTTCGCCACGGCGGCCCCGTCCTCGCGCTCTCCTTCAGCCCCGACGGCAAGCGGCTTGCCACGGCAGGCGATGACGGTGTCGTCAAGGTCTGGGAGACGGAAACGGGCCGCGAGCTGTTGCACTACGCCGCCCACACAGATTCGGTCAAGGCGGTTGCCTTCAGTCCCGACGGCAAGCAGATCGCCTCGGCCGGAAATGACAAGGAAATCCGCCTCTGGGACGCCGACACCGGGAAGGACGTGCGCGAGTTCAAGGGTCATACCGACTTCATCCGCTGCCTCGCTTTCAGCCCCGACGGCAAGGCGCTGGCGGCCGGAGGCGGCGACCGCAAGCTGCGCGTCTACGAAGTCGCCACGGGCGGCGTCCGGTTTGAGCCGCAGATGGCGCACAATCTCGTCATCAACGCTCTCAGCTACAGCGGCGACGGCAAGAAGATCGCCACGGGCAGTCTCGATCGTATGTGGGCGATCTGGGATGCGTCCAACGGCGCCATCATCGCCCGGCCGCAGTCTTCGTTCAAGGGCCGGATCAACGGTGCGGCCTTTCACCCCGACAATCAGTTGTTATTCTTGTGTGGAGCTGACCCGAATGCCGCCAAGCTCATGACGGCCGACGCCGCCGAGCGCCAGAGCTTCGAAGGCCATGTCGGCGAAGTCCTCTGTCTTGCCGTCAGCAAGGATGGAAAGACGCTGGTCACCGGCGGCGCCGACAAGACGGTGCGATTGTGGGACACGGCCAACGGCCAGACCATCCGCACGCTGCGCGGCCACACCGAGGCGGTCACCGCCGTCGGCTTCAGCCCGGACGGCCGCTACGCCGCCTCCGCGAGCGACGACCAGTCCGTCCGCCTCTGGGAGATCGAGGGCACCGAACTGAGCCGTGAGTTCGCCGGACCGAAGAGGGAAATCTGGTCGGCGGCCTACAGTCCCGACGGCAAGAGCATCGTCTCCGGCGGCGGCGACAAGTTGGTCCACGTCTGGGACGCCGCCACCGGCAAGGAGCGGCGGTCGATGCCGGGCCACACGTCGGCCGTCACTTGCGTGCTGTACAGTCCCGATGGCAAATCCGTCCTCTCGTGCAGCGGCGACAAGACGCTCAAGCTCTGGAACCCGGCCACCGGCGAGTTGATCCGGACTTTCGAGGGCCATAGCGGCGCCGTAACCTGTGCCGCTTTCAGTCCCGATGGCAAGCGCGTTGTCTCGGGCGCTTCGGACCGTCTCGTGAAAGTCTGGGATGTGGACAAGGGG
>JBBQPD010001178.1:0-1665 GCA_038331535.1 Gemmatales bacterium
TCCTGTACGAGTGCCTGACGGGCCGGCCGCCGTTCAAGGCGGCGACGCCGCTGGACACCATCATGCAGGTGGTCCGCGACGAGCCAGTGTCGCCGACGGAGTTGCAGTCGAAGACGCCGCGCGACCTGGAGACGATCTGCCTGAAGTGTCTGCGGAAGGAGCCGGGGAAGCGCTACGAGTCGGCCGAGGCGCTGGCCGACGACCTGCGGCGGTTCGTGGAGGGGCGTCCGATCGCGGCGCGGCCGGTGGGTCGGCTGGAGCGGGCGGTGAAGTGGGTGCGGCGCAACCCGGTGCTGGCCGGGATGACGGCCGTGGTGGCGCTGGCGCTGTTCGGCGGGACGGCAGTCTCGACGGGCTTCGGCATCGCCGAGCGCGAGCAGGCGGAACTGGCAAGGAAGAACGAGGCCGACGCCATCGCCAAGGGGAAGGAGCTGGCGACCGCCAATGACGACCTGAAACGCTCGCGCGACGATTTGAAGCTTAGCGCCGACAATCTGGAGACGACGCTGGCCCGCAGTTTGCTCCGCCCTCTCGCATTGCAGAGCGACGTACACATGCCGATGACCGACCCGGAATGGGAAGCGCTGTGGGAGCTGGCGACGAACCGCCGCGGGCGCCTGGGCTACCGCTTCGTCGAGGAGGCGTCACGCACCCCGGTGACCAGCCGACAGCTGCGGGACAGGGCGTCACTGGCGTTGTCCGCAGCCGTGGGACTGGACGCGGCGCGTCGCGCCGAGGTCGAGGCTCTCCTGCTGGCCCGGCTGGATGACCCCGCCCTGAGGGACGAGCAGAAAACGAACCTGGCGTTGGCCGCGTCCGCGTGGGATGGCCTGAGCAGTCCCGCCGCGCCGCGGACGGCACGGCAACTCAGCCTCGCCTTGACGGATGCGCGGAACCAATTCGGCTTGGGGGAGCTGGCGCAGGGTCTTTCGGCGTTGGCGGCCCGCCTGGAGGCCAAGGACGCCGCGCAGGCCGCGACCATCCTCGTCCAGGACATGAAGGACACCAAAAACTCACCGGCCTTGGGTTCGCTGGCGCAGGGTCTGTCGGCGCTTCTGTCAGCCGTTCCGCCCGCGGAAATCCCCTCGCGTTCCGCAATGGCTGCCTCCGCTGTGGCTTTCCCGGCCGGCGCCGGCCACCCGCTCACCGCCCTCGCCCTCCTCATCCCCGCGGCAGAGCCGCCCCCCTGCCGGCTGTCCACGCAGCAGCTCGTCGAGTTGCTGAAGATGCCGACCTGCTTCGGCGAGGCTCGCCTCATCATCCTCGGCCAGCTTGGCAACCGCTACCGCCGCACGTTCGGGGATGTGTGGGAGTTCGTGCGCTTCGCCCAGGAGCAGAACCTCGATCTCGACCTTACAAGCCCGCCGCAACGCCCCGATGCGGGCGTAATCGCCGTGGCAAAGCCGTGAGGAGGGAACCCCCACACCGGTGCGGATGGTCCTCCCAAATCGAACCGGCCGCATGGCGAGTCAATACGGCTGCACCGTCGCCAATCCGGCGATGACTGCGAAGTGCTTCACATTGAACGTCGCCAGCGTTTCGCCGAGTCCAACGGCGGTTGCACCGATCAACGCATCGACTAGACCCAGGCCGTGGCTGAGCCGATAGGAGGCGAAGTCTTGGTAGCCCCGCTGGCAGTCCGCCAATGTGGGCCAATACAACGGA
>JBBQPD010001179.1:0-1663 GCA_038331535.1 Gemmatales bacterium
CCGGTCAAACCTTCCGCAACACGCCGACGAGGACGCCGAGGACGTGGGTGTCCGACTCCGGATCGACGACGATCGGCTTCATGGTGCCGTTGGCGGGGAACAGCGTGATCTGTCCCAGCTTGTCCTGGTGGAAGCGCTTGAGCGTCGTCTCGTCGTCGATCATGGCGACGACGCGCTCGCCGTTCTCGGCCGTCTCCTGCTTGCGAATCACCACGTAATCGCCGTCGTCGATGTAGTCCTCGATCATCGACTGGCCGCGCACCTGCAGCACGAAGTGATCGGGGCCCGTAAACAGTTCGCCGAGGTTGATGCGCTCGTCGGTCTGCATGGCCTCGATCGGCGCGCCGGCGGCGACCTTGCCGTACAGCGGCAGTTCCGCGGGCAGGGCGCCTGGCGGGCGGTGATCGACGAGCTGGATGGCGCGCGCCGACTTCAGGGCGCGCAGGATCACCCCTTTGTTGACGAGGGCGTTGAGGTGGCACATGACGCCGTTGGGCGACTTGATCTCGAAATGATTGCCGATCTCGCGCACCGTCGGGCCGTAGCCCCGGCTCTCAATCTTGTCGCGGATGAATTCGTAGATCTGCCGCTGGCGCTCCGTCAAGCTCTCGTAGTTGACCACGGTTTGCTCCCTTTCCAAAGCCTGGACTGTCTCTCGGGCCGCCCACTCCCACCGTCCTGGCGGCACGTGTAAATAAGTATAATAGACGGGCGTATACAAAGAAAGAGAATTCTTTGGCATCGGTTCGTTCTTCGGGTATCGTCAAGCTGGAGGGGCCTGTTCGTCGCTAAGCCGCAAGCGGCGACCCGGGAGGTTTGCCGCTTGCGGCTTGGCGACGGAGGTGGGAGCATGGCCGGGTTGCCGGCGCCGCCCTGGTTCGGCGCGGTGCTGTCGGCGCTGATCGATCGGCGCGACTTGACCGCCGTGGAAATGTGCGAGTTGATGCACGGCCTGCTGAGCGGCGCTTGCGGCGAGGCGGAAACCGCGGCACTGCTCGTGGCCCTGCGCATGAAGGGCGAGACGGTGGTCGAGATGGCCGCCGCCGCCGCCGTGATGCGCGAGCACTCCTGCCCGCTGGCGCTGCCGGACGGGCTGTCGCCGGCCGACCTGCTCGACACCTGCGGCACCGGCGGCGACGGCACGGGGACCTTCAACATCAGCACGGCGACGGCGCTGGTGGCGGCCGGGGCGGGCGTGCCGGTGGTCAAGCACGGCAACCGCGCGGCGTCCTCGGCCTGCGGCTCCGCAGACGTGCTGGAGGAGCTCGGTATCCGGTTGGACCTTTTGCCGGCGGATGTGGCGCGGATCGGCAGCGAGGTCGGCATCACCTTCTGTTTCGCCCCGGTCTTCCATGCGGCGCTCCGGCACTCCGCAGGTCCTCGGCGCGAGCTGGGGGTCGCTACGACCTTCAACTTCCTCGGCCCCCTCGCCAACCCGGGGCGACCGGACGCCTTGGCGGTCGGCGTCGCGGATGCGCGGATGGCGGGCATCCTGGCGCAGGTCCTCGCCGCGCGTGGAGTGGACGGTTTCGTGTTCCGCGGGGACGACGGCCTCGACGAGCTGACCACCACGACGACGTCGCGAGTCTGGCGGATCTCGGCGGGGACGGTCGCCGAGGAGACCCTCGACCCGGCGGACCTCGGTATACCCCGGTCCGAGCCG
>JBBQPD010001180.1:0-1661 GCA_038331535.1 Gemmatales bacterium
GAGGATGGCCGCGTCGTCAGCGACGGCAAGTATTATCGCGACAACGAGCGCCGCCTGCGCGAGCGCGGCCGCCGCGTCGTCGGTTGCGTCCTGGCGACTGATCCCCGCCGCAACCTGGCGCTGGTCGAACTTCTGAGTCTGCCGGAGGACGCGGCGGTGTTGCGGCTCGCGTCTGAAGAGCCGGCGCCGGGAGAGTCGGTTCACACGGTCGGCAATCCGCAGGGTACGGAGACGTTGTGGCTGTACAACGGCGGCTGGGTGCGGCAGCACGGCCACAAGAACCTGGGGCAGTCGGCGGACGAGCCTGATCCCGCCGTGATCCTCGTGCAGATGAACGTGAGCGAAGGCGAGGCGGGTGCGCCGCTGCTCAACGACAGCGCCGAGCTGGTCGGCGTCGTGACCGGGAAAGCGGCGGCCCAGCAGCAGATCGCTTATGTTCTCGCCGCGGCCGAGGTCCGTGTCTTCATGGAGGAACAGCAGGCGAAGTGGCAGCCGCGCAGCGCCGCCGAGTGGTGCGCCCGCGCCGCCGTCTTCGTCAAGGCGCGCCTCTACGACCGCGCCCTGCTCGATTACAATTCCGCGCTCGATGCTGACCCGACTTTCGCCCTGGCGTGCGGCGAACGCGCCCATGTGCAGCACTTGCGAGGCCGCGACGACCTGGCCCTGGCTGACGCCGAACGGGCGCTCCGCCTCGACGGCAAGCTCGCCTCCGCCTACGTCCATCGAGCCGCGATCCGTACCGCCCGAGGCGAGCACGTCAAGGCAGTGGCCGATTGTGACACCGCCCTGAAGCTCGACGCCGACAACGCGCTGGCACACGCTGTCCGGGCGGAGGCGCGCCGGCAGTTGGGCGACCTGGACCGTGCGCTGGCCGACGCCGACGAGGCTATCTGGAGCGACCGGAAACTGCCGCTGGCGCTCCTTACTCGTGGACTCATTCGCGCTCAGAAGGGCGACCACGCCGCCGCCGTCGAGGACTTCGGCCGGGTGCTGCTGCTCGATCCCGAGTCGGCCCCCGCTTTCCGCGCCCGCGCGGATTCCCACTGGGCGCGCAGCGACGTGTCCGCGGCGCTGGACGATTACAACCGGGCGCTGGCTATCCAGGCCGCCGACCCGAACGCCCTGCACGGCCGCGGCCGCGCCCTGGCCGCCCGCAAGCAGTTCGACGCCGCCCTCGCCGACTACAACGCGGCGATCGAACAAAACCCTCGCCTCGCCGCCGCCTATCTCGACCGCGGCGGCGAGTTGCTCCGGCGCAGAGAAACCGACCGCGCTTTCGCCGACTTCCAGACGGCCATCCGCCTCCAACCGCTCCTCGTGCGCGATGTCCTTCTCGTGGCGGAACGCAGCGCGAACGAGCTTTTGCGTGAGGACCGCAATGAGCCGGCCGCTGCTTTCGCCCTCTGCCGCCGAACACTGCTGCTAGTTCAGCCCAGCGTCAAGGACCGACCGGGAGCCAGCGGCTTCGTCGATGGCGGACTCGCGTTGAAGCCGGACGCGATGAACATGGCGGTCCAGGCAGTGAAAATGTGTGAGATCGTGAGCGAGCTTCGAGACGTGCTTCGGGACTGATATTCCAAAGGAGCCGCGGGCGCCCGGAGGGCGGGGTGTGAAAGCAGAAGGCGGGGGTGGGGGGCTTTATAGACAGAAAAGCGGAGCGG
>JBBQPD010001181.1:0-1658 GCA_038331535.1 Gemmatales bacterium
ACGAGCCGCGACCGTCAGGGAGCGCGGGCAGCGCTCCCCGACGAGCTTACGAGCCGCGACCGTCAGGGAGCGCGGGCAGCGCTCCCCGACGATCGCCAGCAAGAGTCTATTGTGCGGAGGCAAGAAGAGGGCGGAAATCGCGCGGAGGAGTTGGCCCGGAAGACGGGTCTGTACAATGACGGCCAGCGGCACGCCGGTTGCTCCTACGGACTCCGCGGCACCCTCAACACACCCCTGGGAGTACGACTCATGCGCAGAATGCTCACCCTACCGATCGCCATCGCCGGCAGCGCCCTTTTCCTGGCACTGGCCGCCCCGAAAACGCCGGCCGAGCCGAAGGCGATGACGGTGCGCGTCGGCCTGGTAAATACCTTGTTCCGCGACGAGCCGGAAAAGCAGATTCAGTCGATCTCCGGGCCGTTCAAGTCGCTGCTCGAAGAACAGGCCGGCATCGTCGGCGAGGTCGTCTCCGGCGGCGACTACGCGAACCTGGCCGCGCAGCTCAAGGACGAGAAGGTCCACCTTGGCGTCTTCAACGGCACCGAGTTCGCGTGGGCGCATGCCAAGTATCCCGACCTCAAGGTTCTCATGGTTGCCGTCGACCGGCAGCCGTACGCCCGCGTGGTGCTGGTCGTGCGCGCGGACGACAAGGCGGCCGACGCTGCCGCCCTCAAGGGCAAGAACCTGGCTCTGCCATTGCTGGCGCGCGAACACGTCCGGGCATTCGTCGAACGGCGCGTCGTCGCCGAGGGAATGACGATGGACAAATGGTTCGCGAAGGTTGCGACGCCGCGCACCGCCCAGGACGCCCTGGACGACGTGGCCGAGAAATTCTCCCAGGCCGCCGCCGTCGATGACGTGGACTTCAAAGCCTTCCAAAAGGCGTTCCCGAAGACGGGCGCTCGCCTGCGCGTGCTGGCGGAGTCGGAAAAGTTCCCCTGCGCGGCGATCGTGTACAAACAGGGCGTCCTGAAGGAAGAGACGCTCACCAAGCTGCGCGCCGGCATGATCGAATCGAAATCGACAGAGCGCGGCCGTAAGTTGCTGGACCTGTGCCGCATCACCGGCTTCGAGAAGGCGCCTGCCGACTACGAGCAGAGCCTGACGGATATTCTCAAGGCGTACCCGCCGGCCAAGTAGGCGCGGCACTATTCCCATCACGCCCGCCGCGCCTCGGCGTGGGCGATGGCCGGCGCGCCTTCCCCCGAACGACCGGACTGAAGCACGCCGGCCGCGGCGAGCAAAGCCAGGTTTGCTCGCTGATTGCGGCGCAGAGCGTCGGCGGCGTCAATCGTGAGCGCTGGATGCTCCGTCCAGTCCAGCAACCGCCGCACACCGCCCTGCACTGCGACCGGCGACCAATCGCCGACAAGGTCCATGCCCGCGAGACCGCCGGCGGCGCGGCGGAACGCATCCACCACGGCCGTCGTCTCGCTCAAACCCAGATGGCCGGAGTCCCAGTTGACCACGGCAAATTCCGGTCGCATCACATCCTTGTCTACCGAGATGTACAGCGGGAACCGCGCTAATTCCTCGCGGTAGGGGGCCAGCAGTTCCTCCAACCGCTCGGAAGTGACGGGAGTATCCGCATCGACCCGCAGCGGTTCGTGTTCGAGGTTCGCCCAACGGCCGCGGTGGAAGCGGCGCACGGCGGGCAG
>JBBQPD010001182.1:0-1658 GCA_038331535.1 Gemmatales bacterium
CTCAAGCGATTGATCGCGCGGCGCGACGCCGTGATCGACCAGATCAAGCGGGAGGCGGCCGATCAAATGGATGCGCTTCGCCTGCGGATGGAGGCCGAGAAGCAGGCGGCGATCGACGCGATCCTCCGGCGGTTCTACGGCCCTCGCTCCGAAGCCTTCGACCCGACCCAGCTCCTGATGTTCGGCGTCACCGTCGCACCCGAGACGCCGATCGATTCGGCGTCGGACGAAGCAACCGTCGCCGAGGCCGAGAGTGGTCAGCCGCTCACTTCGCGTCGCATCAACCATCACAAGCATGGCCGGCGGAAGCTGCCGGATCATCTGCCGCGCCGCCAGATCATCCACGACCTGACCGAGGAAGAGAAGCAGTGCCCCTGCTGCCGCGAGACCCGCGCCTGCATCGGCAGCGAGACCAGCGAGCAGCTGGAGTACATCCCTGCCAGGTTCGAGGTTTTACGGCACGTCCGCCACAAGTACGCCTGCAAAAGCTGCGGCGAGGGCAAGTGCGCCACGTGCGACGGCAAGGCGCACATCGACATCGCCACGAAAGAGGCACAGCCGATCGAGAAGGGCCTGCCGGGCCCGAGCTTGGTGGCGTACGTCGTCGTGAGCAAGCTCGGCGACCACCTGCCGCTCTACCGACTGGAGACGATCTTCGACCGTAGCGGGGTGGACGTCGCGCGCAGCACGATGTGCGCGTGGATGCTGGCGGCGGGCAGGCTGGTCGAGCCGCTGACGGACCTGATGGCCGAGCGCGTGCGGCAGGGCAAAGTCATTCACACCGACGAGACGCGCGTGCCGGTGCAGGACGGCACGACCAAGGGCAGGTGCAAGAGCGGGCGGATCTGGACGTACGTCGGCGACGAGGCCAACCCGTTCGTCGTCTACGACTACACGCCGGACCGGACCAGAGCCGGGCCGGTGGCGTGGCTCGACAAGTTCGGCGGCCATCTGCAGGCGGATGCGTACGGCGGCTACGACGGCATCTACGCGACCGGCGTGACCGAAGTCGCCTGCTGGGCGCACGCGCGGCGGAAGTTCTTCGACGCCAAGGAGACCGACGGCCGCCGCGCCGGTGAGGTGCTGGAGTTCGCCCGGCGGCTCTACGCCGTGGAGGACGAAGCCAGGGCGAAGGTGGCGGAGCTGCTGAAGCACAATCCCGCCGCGCCCGCTGACGAGCGGCACGAGATCATCCGTGCATTGAGAATGGAGAAGAGCCAGCCAATCCTGGCGGAGATCCAGGCGTGGCTGGCCCGCGAGAAGGAGATCGTCCTGCCGCGCAGCCCGATGGCCCAGGCGATTGGGTACACGCTCAACCAGTGGGACGCGCTGTGCCGCTACACGGAGCATGGCTTCCTGAACATCGACAACAACGCCGCCGAGCGGGCGCTGAAGCGCGTAGCAATCGGAAGAAAGAACTGGCTGTTCGCCGGCAACGACGCGGCCGGAGCGAGCCACGCGCGCTTGTGGACGCTGATCGCGTCGGCCGAGCGGCACGGCTTGGACCCGCAGGCGTACTTGCGCAGCGTGCTGGCCAAGATCGGCTCCACGCCGGTGAGCGAGCTGGATCGGTTCCTGCCGGAGAAGTGGAAGGCGGAGGATCTGACGCAATCCCATCCTCCAACCCAGGCGTCAACCCAAACTTCCCCAACCCCCGC
>JBBQPD010001183.1:0-1658 GCA_038331535.1 Gemmatales bacterium
GGTTGTCATTGCCTCGCGCCGGCACACGACGCGCCGAAGACATGATACACCGTCCGCACCATTATTCACCACAAAGGCACAAAGGAAGCCTACGAGCCGCGACCGTCAGGGAGCGTTTCTGTCAGCGCTCCCTGACGGTCGCGGCTCGTAGATTCATCCGGCGGAGGGCGGTACGGTTCCGCCCGGGATGTCTCGCAAAACACCAGCGAAACCCGGCACGTCCAAACCGCCGAGACAGACGCCGGCCACCGGCACGTCGCTGCCGCCGCGCGGCGCTGTGATCGACGGCACCGCGGCCGCCGGAGTCGCGCGCGGCCGGCACAACTCCTCGGCCTGAGTGTAGGAGTCGAGCTGTTCCGGCGACAGGCCGGGGTGGAACAAGCGCGCTGCCGGCGTCGCGCGCGCGAACGACTCGCGCAGGTACACGGCGGCCGGGTCGCCTGGATTCGGCGTGCCGTCGAACCAGTGCTGCACGCCGTCGAAGCGCGCCTCGATGGCGTCGAAGCGCAGGCCGTCCTCGACCAGATGGACCGGGAGCAGTTTGCCGGGAGCGAGCCATGCCAGCCAGGCGCGGCCCAGCGGCGCGCACAGGATCAGCCGCCGCGCTGGTAGCTGATCGAGGTAGCCGCGGCGCTCCGCGCGCGTCGCCCGGCGGACGAGGCGGGCGCGCTCAGTTCCGGCCGGGCGGAAGAGGCCCCAACCGACGAAGCCGCTCACGCGCAGGCGCAGCAGCACGCCGGCGACGCGGACATGCACGACGCCGCCGGGCAGCGCCGGGGCGAGGAACTCGTTCGCGCGGAACTGCTCCTCGGCCGCGGCGAGCCGGTTCAGCAAAGCATGAATGTCGCGGCGAATGGTCACGTCAATCGCCTCCAAGCAAGTCCAGCAGGGCGCCCAGGCCCTGGTCGCCGCTAAGCTCGCGGCCCAGCGGCGCGAGGCTGAGATACTTCTGGCGCACGACGTTGGCACGGGCCAGGTCGCGCGGATCGCCGCCGTGGCTGCCGGCGTGGGCCAGCACCAGCGCCGCCGTCTTCACGACGTTCGCGCGCACACGGCGCGTCTGCGGCGCCCAGCGCGCCGGGTGGACGTGGACGAAGCGTCCACCCTCCTCGCCCATGCGCAGCACCCAGCGCGACGTGTCTTCCTCGAACGTCTTCACCGCGTAGCCGCCGCTCGCCTCCAGCCAGGCGCGGTAGTTCGCCGGATCGAGGAGGTCCTCGGCTCGCAGCAGGTCGAGTACCTTGGCGCCGATCTCGGCTGGAGAGAATTGGCCCGTATAGAGATCCATTAACTCCGTGCCGACGACGACCAGGTTCGCGGCCAGGTCGTCAAGGCCGGCGTCTCCCGCGGCGATCGCCGTGCGAATCTGCTGGCGCAGAAAGGCGGCGTGGTGTTTCCAGGCGTTAAAAAGGACGGGGTGTGGTATCGCGGTGTCCATGTTGCACGTGAGGAACGGATTGTGGTCGAGCGGGAACGGCCCTGCAAGAAATGAGACGAGGGCCGAAGAAATGTTCGCGCAGGAGCCGCGCACGAAGGAGCCGCGCACGAAGTAAGCGGGCGGCGCAGGAGCCGCGCACGAAGTAAGCGGGCGGCGCAGGAGCCGCGCACGAAGTAAGCGGGCGGCGCAGGAGCCGCGCACGAAGTAAGCGGGCGGCATA
>JBBQPD010001184.1:0-1651 GCA_038331535.1 Gemmatales bacterium
GACGGCGTCGCGCTCGATGTTGTACGAATAGTCGTCCGTCGCGCCATGCGTCAGCCCCGCCTGAATGCCGCCGCCCGCCAGCCAGATCGTGAAGCAGCGCGGGTGATGGTCCCGCCCATAGTCGTCCTTGGTCAGCTTGCCCTGCGAATAGCTGGTGCGGCCGAACTCCCCGCCCCAGATCACCAACGTGTCTTCCAGCATCCCCCGCTGCTTCAGATCGAGGAGGAGGCCGGCGCTCGCCTGATCGGTCTCCCGGCACTGGGTGGCAATCGCCTTGGGCAGGTTGCCGTGCTGGTCCCAACCCTGGTGGTAGATCTGGATGAACCGCACGCCGCGCTCGGCCAGCCGGCGCGCCAGCAGGCAGTTCGCCGCAAACGTCCCCGGCTTGCGGGCATCCTCGCCATACAAGGCGAAGACCGACTCCGGCTCCTTCGAGAGATCCGTAACCTCCGGCACGCTGCTTTGCATGCGAAACGCCATCTCGTACTGTGCGATGCGCGACTCGATCTCCGGGTCCAATTCCCGCTGATATTGCAGGTGGTTCAGCGCGCCGAGGGTATCCAGCATCGCGCGCCGGCTCTGGCGGGAGACGCCGTTGGGATTCGAGAGATAGAGGACCGGCTCCTTGCCGGAGCGCAGCGGCACGCCCTGAAACCGGGAATCGAGAAAGCCGTTGCCCCACAGCCGGGAGTAGAGCGGCTGATCGCCCTTTCCCGGCGTCACCAATACCACGAACGCCGGCAGGTCGTCGTTCATCGAGCCGAGGCCATAGCTCACCCACGAGCCGATCGACGGCCGGCCCGCGATCTGCGAACCGGTCTGGAAGAACGTGATCGCCGGGTCGTGGTTGATCGCCTCGGTCCACATCGACTTGATGAAACAGATCTCATCCGCCATCCCCGCGGTGTAGGGCAGCAATTCGGAGAGCCACGCGCCACTCCGGCCGTGGCGGGCAAACTGGAACGCCGAGCCGGCCAGCGGCAGCACGGCCTGGTTCGCGCTCATGGCCGTGAGCCGCTGCGCGCCGCGCACCTGCTCGGGCAGCGGCTCCCCGTTCTTCTCATTCAGCAGCGGCTTGTAGTCGAACAGGTCCTGATGCGCCGGTCCGCCACTCTGGAAGAGATAGATGACGCGTCGGACCTTCGGCGGAAAGTGCGGCAGCCCCGGCAGGCCGCCGGGCGCGGAGTTCGGCGTCGCGCCGGCCGGCGCGTCTAGCAGCGCCGACAGACCCAGCGCCCCCAGTCCGAGCGCGGCGCTGGAGAGAAAATGGCGGCGGGTAATTGCAAGCGGATCATGCGGTTCCAAGGGCTTCACTGGCTCCAATCTTCGATAGCGATCAAAGGCTCGAAAGCCTTCTGGCCGCTCACCGTTCCCAGGTCGTCGCGTCCAGGTTAAGGACCGTTTGCGCGAGCACTGTCGCTGCGGCCAGTTCCACGGGCGGCAGCGTGGGGTCCGCCTGGGTTTCGCCGATGGCGATCAGCTTCGCGGCCTCGTCCGGCGCCTGCTGGAAGAGAGATCGCTGCTGCTCGTACAGCGCGGACAGGAGCGGTAGTTCCTGGCGGGACGGCTCGCGGCCGGCAAGGCCACGGAAGACAAACCGCGCCCGGTCGGCCGCCGTCGCGCCGCCTTCTCGCAACGCGTGCTCGCCGAG
>JBBQPD010001185.1:0-1644 GCA_038331535.1 Gemmatales bacterium
GAGATGTAGAGGACCTGCGTGCGGTCCTCGAGCGTGCCGTCGAGCGCCTCGCGCAGCAGGACGTCGATCGACGCGAGAAACGCCGCGAGCGTCTTGCCCGAGCCCGTCGGCGCCGCGATCAGAGCGTGGCGGCCCGCCGCGATCTCGGGCCAGCCGAGGCGCTGCGCGTCGGTCGGCTCGCCGAACTTCTCGGCGAACCAGGCGTCGACGATGGGATGAAAGGGTGTTTTGTTCAATTGAGTGAAGACCGCTCACTGATATTATAACAGCCGTTTTCGACCGGCGCGAGGCGCCGGCCCCGATCACCTTGGGACGCTCCATGGGGCGCTCGTTGGCCCGGCGGGCCCCTTCCATCGGCGGTAAGCGCCGCCGTTTTGTAATATCAAAGCGTGAACCTCCTTCTCGCCTTAGTCTTCTGCATAAGCCACCCTTGCGCCGCCGCTGATCTGCCCTCCGCCGCGGTGGTGGCGACGATCCCCGACAAAGGCGCCTTCTTCTCGCGAGACTTCACGCTCGCCGCGGCCGCCGGCGAGAAGTCGATAAACGTCTGGAGCGTCGCAGACGGTCGTCAACTGCACCGCATCCCGCTGCCGACCGTCAAGATGATGAACGACAAGGATTCCGCCCAGTTCTTGGTCCTCGACATCGCTCCGGACAACAAGTCCCTGCTGCTGATGCTGAGTCACCATCGGGACTGGAAGCAGGGCGAGGTGGCATTCTACCTGGTGACCTTGGAAGACGAGAAGGCGAAGCTCCTACTGCTGCGCCGCGACGGCTGCCGCGCGGGTGAAGGACCGCTGAAATTCACCTTCTGCCCAGACGGCGGCGCCTCGTTCTCGCCGGATGGAACGCGCCTGGCCCTCTGGAGCTACGGCACCGCCGCGGGCAGCCTCTTGGCGGAGAAGACGCCCTGGGTCAGGAAGTTTGAGTTGGACGTTGTCGACCGCGCCGGAAAGATTCTCGAGGAACGTCACGAGACCACGTCCCAAGCCTTGGAGGTGGACGGCAAGCCCCAACCCGTCGTCAACGACGCGCCGGTCGGCATCACCAACGACGCCACGGTCGGCTTCGGCCGCGACGGCAGGCTTCTCGGCGTGATCCAAGACGAGGCGGGCTGCGAGATCCGGGATCTCTCCGCCGACAAACGCGTCTCCTTCCTAGACGACTGCTCAAGCGCCGACACGTTGAAATTCGTCGACCGCGACCACGTATTCAGCGCGCACTACAAGAACGACCCGAAACTCGGCATCGACGCCGTGAAACGCTGGACGCTCGTTACCGGCCGCCTGGACTTCAAGAAGACGAACTCTGAAGGCGCTTACGCCTTCGCCTCCGCCCAGGATGACGGCCGGGTCTTCTGGCTCGATTGGGCGAACAAGAACATCAAGGTGTACCGGCCGTCGCTCGAGCCTGCCGCCGAAGGCCTAAATGTTCCCGCTGACAACAACTACCCGATCAAGGTCTCGCCCGATGCGGCCATGATCGTTGTCCCCCAGGACGGCAAGCTGGCCGTGTTCAGGACCGGCCTGGTCGCCGAGCACGCGGCGCCGCGCCCGGCGCCGCCCGTCGCCGACGTGCTGGACGTGGACGCTGTCCCGGCCGCCGTGGGCAAGCCGGACCCCGACGCATTCGCTGTCGTCATCG
>JBBQPD010001186.1:0-1641 GCA_038331535.1 Gemmatales bacterium
CTCCGCAAGACGCGCGACCTGCTCCGCGACATCGGACTGGAGAGTGTCGCAGGCTGGTTCGACGCGCCGCTGCGGTGGTCTCTCGAAGATGAACGGCTCTCGCTGACCTACTGGGCCTTCGGCTCGCTGATCACCTATCTCGTCATTCCCGGTCTCATCGTCCGCTTCGCGTTCCGGGAGAAATTGGCGGACTATGGCTTCAAGCTCCGCGGCGCCTTCACCGACGGCTGGATCTACCTCGTCTTCTTCGGCATCGTCGGCCCGCTCGTGCTGCTCGTGTCGCGCAATCGCGAGTTTCAGCAAACCTATCCGTTCTACCATCCCACGTTAAGTGAAACGCTCTGGCCCTATTTCTGGATGTGGGAGATGCTCTACGCGATTCAGTTCCTGTCGCTGGAGTTCTTCTTCCGCGGCTTCATGGTCCACGGCCTGCGCCGCCGCCTGGGCTCGTGCGCCATCCCGGTGATGATGGTGCCGTACTGCATGATCCACTTCCAGAAACCGCTCCCCGAGACGTTTGGAGCGATCATTGCCGGGTTGGTGCTCGGCTTCATGAGCCTACGCACGCGCTCCGTCATCCTGGGCGCCGTCATCCACGTCAGCGTCGCCCTGTCGATGGATTTCGCGTCGCTGTGGCGACAGGGATTTTTCGATTGAGATGATTCGTCGTTGGCCTTTCGTGCCTATTTGAGCCATTTCGCGGCGTCGCGGGCATAATAGGTCAGGATCATGTCGGCACCCGCGCGCTTGATGCCGGTCAGGATTTCCAGCGCGACCCGGCGTTCGTCGATCCAGCCTTTCTCCGCGGCGGCCTTGACCATCGCGAATTCGCCGCTGACGTTGTAAGCGGCCACCGGCACGTCGAAGCGTTCTTTCACGCGGCGAATAATGTCCAGGTACGCCAGCGCCGGCTTGACCATGAGGATGTCGGCGCCCTCGGCAAGGTCGAGCGCCGCCTCGCGCAGCGCCTCGGCGCCGTTGGCGGGGTCCATCTGGTAGCTGTTGCGGTCACCGAATTGCGGCGGCGACTCGGCCGCGTCGCGGAACGGGCCGTAAAACGCCGAGGCGTACTTCACCGCATAACTGAGGATCGGGACGTGCGTGAACCCGGCCGTGTCCAACGCGGCGCGGATAGCGCCGACCATGCCGTCGAGCATGCCGCTGGGTGCGACGACGTCGGCGCCGGCGCGCACATGGCTCACGCACTGGGCGGCGAGGTTCGGCAGCGTCGCGTCGTTGTCGAGGTCGAGCCGGCCGGTCTTTTCGGAAAGCACGCCGCAATGGCCGTGATCGGTGTACTCGCAGAAACATTCGTCGGTCATCAGCAGCGCGCGCTCGCGAAACTCGGCCCGTAACGCACGCAACGCCTGCTGAACGATGCCCTCTTCCTCCAGCGCGACGGCCCCGGTAGCGTCCTTGCGCGCCGGAATGCCGAAGAGGATAAACGCCCGGATGCCGAGGTCGAGAGCGCCGCCGACCTCTTCCAACAACCGATCGACGCTGAGCTGGAAATTGCCCGGCATCGAGGCGATTTCTTTCTTGATGCCGGCGCCGGGGCGGACGAAGAGCGGCAGGATGAAATCGTCGGGCGTCAGGGCCGTCTCGCGCACCAGGGAACGGACGAGCGGATGGTGCCGCAGA
>JBBQPD010001187.1:0-1638 GCA_038331535.1 Gemmatales bacterium
CCCCCGGTGACTCACCGGGGGGCTAACGCCCCCCGCTCGCCAGCGTTATGTAATTGAGGACGCCGATGGCACAGGTCGCCTTTCTCTTCCCCGGCCAGGGCGCTCAGACGGTGGGCATGGGCCAGGCGCTCGCCGACAAGAACCCCGCTGTGCGGAAGCTGTTCGACGAGGCCGCGGTCGTCCTCGGCTATGACCTCGCGGCAATCTGCTGGCAAGGCCCCAAAGAGAAGCTCGATACGACCGTCATCAGTCAGCCCGCACTCCTCGTCGCCAGTCTTGCCGCCCTGGAAGCCGCCCGCGAACAGCATCCCCAGGCGTTCACCGACTGCACCGCCGCCGCCGGCCTGAGCCTCGGCGAGTACACGGCCCTCGTCTTCGCCGAAGCGATGAGTTTCGCCGACGCGCTGCGTGTCGTGAAGACTCGCGGCGAGGCGATGCAGGCGGCGGCTGACGCCACGCCAGGCGCCATGCTCGCCGTCCTCGGTCCCGAAGCGCCGCAGGTTGCCGCCCTGTGCGACCAGGCGCGGGAGTCGGACGTGTTGCAGGTCGCCAATTATCTTTGTCCCGGCAACACGGTTGCCTCCGGCCACAAGGCGGCCATCGCGCGGTTGGAAACCATCGCGGAAGCGTCGGGCGCGAAAACGATTCGCCTCGCGGTCGCCGGCGCCTTCCATACGCCGCTGATGAAACCGGCCGACGAGCGGCTGAAGGCGGCGCTGGCCGGCGTGACGATCCAGCCGCCGCGCGTGCCGGTATGGTCTAACGTGGACGCGAAGCCGCACAGCGATGCGGCCGAAATCCGCGGCCTGCTGGTGCGGCAGGTGGTCGAACCGGTGCGCATGGAGGAGTCGCTGCGCGGCCTGCTCGCCTCCGGGTGCGATAAGTTCTTCGAGGTCGGGCCGGGCCGCGTCGTCGCCGGCTTGCTCAAGCGCGTAAATCGCAAAAGCGAGTGCGTCAACGTGAGTGCGTGACCGTTTCGCCGCTTGCGGCTTAGCGGTAGCGCCCGCTTAGCCGCAAGCGGCGAACGTAACATCCCTTGCCCCCTTTGCCCGCCCTGTGTTACATAACCCAGGGCAATGGGGCCGGCGGCGAAGACGCCGTAAACGGCACAGACGAGGCGGAGACGAATCCCCGGAGATGCGATCGTGACTTCTGTCGAAGAACGTGTCATCGAAATCGTCTGCGAAAATCTCGGCGTCAACCGCGAACATGTCACGCGCCAGACGTCCTTCCAGGAAGACGTCGGCGCCGACTCGCTGGACATCGTCGAGCTGGTGATGGAGCTGGAAGAGGAGTTCGAGATCACCATCCCCGAAGAGCACGCGGACAAGATCAAGACGGTCGGTGAGGCCATCGACTACATCGAGCGGGAGCAGGCGAAAAAATGACCCGACGCGTCGTCATCACCGGCATGGGGACGGTGAATCCACTCAGTTCGGACGTCTCGAAATTCTGGGACTCCCTCTGCGCCGGCCGCAGCGGCGTCGGCAGCATCGAGCAGTTCGACACCTCCGTCTACAAGGTCCACTTCGGCGGCGAGGTCAAGAACTTCGATCCCGAGACGCAGCTCGGCGGGGAGAGCCCGCGCCGTCTCGATCGGTTCTCCCAGTTCGCGATGGCTGCGTCCATCTCCGCCGT
>JBBQPD010001188.1:0-1638 GCA_038331535.1 Gemmatales bacterium
AATGAGTCGCCGCTTGCGGCTTATCGGCCCCCTCCGCTAAGCCGCAAGCGGGAGTCGGAGAGAGCGTTCATGAACCCGCAATCGAACGTGCCGGACGGCCCTCTCGCCGAGAAGTGGGACCGGCACCGCTTCGACATGAAACTGGTCAACCCGGCGAACAAGCGCAAGTACAAGGTTCTCGTCGTCGGCACCGGCCTCGCTGGGGCGTCGGCCGCGGCGTCGCTCGCCGAGCTGGGTTACAACGTCGAGACGTTCTGCTTCCAGGACTCGCCGCGCCGCGCCCACTCGATCGCCGCCCAGGGCGGCATCAACGCCGCCAAGAATTATCAGAACGACGGCGACAGTGTGCGCCGGCTCTTCTACGACACCATCAAGGGCGGCGACTTCCGTTCGCGCGAGGCCAACGTCTGGCGACTGGCGCAATTGAGCGTCAACATCATCGACCAGTGCGTCGCTCAGGGCGTGCCGTTCGCGCGCGAGTATGGCGGCCTGCTCGACAACCGCTCCTTCGGCGGCTCACTCGTGTCGCGCACCTTCTACTGCCGCGGCCAGACCGGCCAGCAGCTCCTCCTCGGCGCTTACCAGGCGCTCTGCCGCCAGATCGGCGCCGGCCGCGTCAAATCGCACCCGCGCACCGAGATGCAGGACCTCGTCGTCATCGACGGCAAGGCGCGCGGCATCATCGTTCGCGATCTGGTGACGGGGCAACTCACGGCCCACTCCGGCGACGCCGTGGTGCTGGCGACCGGTGGCTACGGCCCGGTGTTCTATCTCTCTACCAATGCCGTCGGCTGCAACGTGACGGCTACCTATCGCGCTTACAAGCGCGGCGCCTACTTCGCCAACCCCTGTTACACGCAGATTCACCCGACCTGCATCCCGGTCACCGGCGATTACCAGTCGAAGCTGACGCTGATGAGCGAGTCGCTGCGGAACGACGGCCGTATCTGGGTGCCGAAGAAGGAAGGCGACAAACGGGCGCCGGACCGGATCCCCGAAGCCGAGCGCGACTACTACCTGGAGCGGAAGTATCCCAGCTACGGCAACCTGGCGCCGCGCGACATCGCTTCGCGCGCGGCCAAGGAGGCCTGCGACCAGGGTCGCGGCGTCGGCGAGGGCGGCCGCGGCGTCTACCTCGATTTCGCCCAGGCCATCGCCCGCCTCGGCATCGACACCATCAAGACCCGCTACAGCAATCTGTTCGACATGTATGCCCACATCACGAACGAAGACCCGTACAAGTCGCCGATGCGCATTTACCCCGCCGTCCACTATGTCATGGGCGGGCTGTGGGTTGACTACAACCTGATGAGCAACCTGCCCGGCTTGTTCGTACTGGGCGAGGCCAACTTCTCCGATCACGGCGCCAATCGCCTCGGCGCCAGCGCCCTGATGCAGGGGTTAGCCGACGGCTACTTCGTAGCGCCGTACACGATCGGCAACTACCTCGCCGGTCAGAAGGCGGCGGGCGACGCAACCGACCACGCACAATTCAAGGACTGCGAGCGCGAGACGGGCGACCGGCTCAAGCGCCTGCTCGGCGTCAAAGGCAAGAAGAGCGCGCTGGCGTTCCATCGGCGTCTCGGCAAGACGATGTGGGACGATTGCGGCATGGCCCGCAGTGAGGCGAGTTTACAG
>JBBQPD010001189.1:0-1621 GCA_038331535.1 Gemmatales bacterium
CCCAGGATGAGGTACTCCGAATCCTGGGGATCGCGCCGGCGTCACCCCCAGGATGCGTCCCGGCGCGCCGGGATCATCCTGGGGCTTGTTTCTGAAATACCGGCCCAATGCAGTATTTTTATTTGCTTTCCGAGCCGTGACGCTTTACGATAAACATGGAAATTGATCCGCCGAAGAACTCTTGATCCCGCCTGCCCGCCTGCTTTCCTTCCCGCCTGCTCCATGAATTTCCTCCCGCGCTGCTGCCTTCCCCTGGGCGTAGTACTTGGGCTGAGTCTGGCCGCTGGTCCGCTCTGCGCCGCCGACTGGCCGCAATGGCGCTATGACGCGCGCCGCGGCGGCGTCTCGCCCCAGGAGTTGGCCGCGGAGCTGCATCTGCAGTGGACCCGTATCCTGCCCGCCACCACGCCCGCCTGGCCCGACCAGCCCAAGATGCAGTATGACATCGCCTATGAGCCGATCCTCGTCGGCCAGACCCTCGTGTTCGGCTCGCCCCGCAATGACAGCCTGACCGCGCTGGACGCCGCCACCGGCCGGGAGAAATGGCGATTCTACGCTGACGGTCCGATCCGTTTTGCCCCCGCGGCCTGGGAAGACCGCGTCTATTTTTCCAGCGACGACGGCTACCTCTACTGCCTCGACCTGAGCCAGGGGACGCTCCTGTGGAAGTTCCGCGGCGGGCCGACCGACCGCAAGATCCTCGGCAACGAGCGTCTCATTTCCGCCTGGCCGGCGCGGGGCGCTCCGGTGATCGCGGACGGCACGGTCTATTTCGCGGCCAGCATCTGGCCGTTCATGGGAGTGTTCATCCACGCCCTCGACGCGCGCACGGGCCAGGTGGTCTGGACCAACGACGGCGACGGCTCGCTCTACATGAAGCAGCCGCACAACACCGACGCCTTCGCCAGCGTGGCGCCCCAGGGACCGCTGGTCGTGACCGGCGACCGGCTGCTCATTCCCGGCGGCCGCTCCGTGCCGGCCTGCTACGACCGCAAGACCGGCAAGATGGTTCGCTATCAGCTGGCCGAGAACGGCAAACGCGGCGGCGGCTTCGAGGTGGCGGCCCTGGACAAGGTCTTCTTCAACGGCGGTGCCGCCTTCGACCTGGAGACCGAGAAGTACCTCGCCGAGGTCGGCCAGCCGTTGGCCGCGACCGCCGAGCGCCTTTTTGTCTACTCCGCGGGCTCGTGCCGTGCCTACGACTTCACGACGGCCAAGAACGAAGATTTCGACACCATCGACCGCAAAGGCACGACGACGCGAACGTCGCGCTGGGTGATGAACGAAACCGCGTCGTGCAAGCTGCCTCCCGCGGAAACTTTGATCAAGGCCGGCAAGCGTCTCTACGTCGGGGGCAAGGAGTTCATCAGTGCCATCGATGTCGATCCCGCCGGCAAGGAGCTGACCCTGGCCTGGCAGCTGGACGTCGAGGGAACCGTGGTGCGTCTCTTAGCCGGCGCGGACCGTCTCGTCGCCGTCACCCGCGAGGGCCGGCTCTACTGTTTCGGAGCGGACCAAGGGGAGGCGAAGGTTCACCAGAAGATGAAACCCGCCGAACCAAGCCTGGACGTGTGGACCATCAAGGTCCGAGAGCTGCTCAAGAGCGCTCCCAGCCGCGAGG
>JBBQPD010001190.1:0-1613 GCA_038331535.1 Gemmatales bacterium
CTGGATCGAAAGCACCGGCAGCCGTCCCACCACCGTCGGAGACCTCAAGAGGCAAATGGGCGAGCATGAAGTTCGTGCGACCGTTGACGGGCTTGAGCAGCAAGCACGGCAACTCGGCGCACAGATCGTGGCGGGCGACGACTTGATCCAGAGAGTGTGGCGAGAATCTGCATCGGACGCTTCCGAACTGGAGCAGTTTGTGAACGTTGGCCCTCTGTTCGTTCACGGCCGACAGTCCCCGGTCCATGTTTGGAAACTTCAAACCCGGTCAGTTGAACTTCTGATGGAAACCGATACTGACGTCTGCGTGCAGTCGGGCAACCGCTCTGCACAGTCGCAGGCGGGCTCTGTTCGCGAAATTGACACCGCCAATTGAACCGAGAGATCGCCGATGGCGGCATCGATTGCATTGGCCTGAGCGGTGGTCGCTGAAGGCGTGACACTGATTCCCTAGCCCGTGCGAGCGGCCCGAATGCCGCCTTGGCCGCTTCACGTTGGTTGAGGCTTTGATTTGCGCCTCGGCGCTGTCCGCGCTCGCTTCGCCGCAACCCGGCGCGCCGCCGCCAGCGCGGCTCGCGCCCACGCGACAAGCTCATCGGGTTCGTCGAACAGCCGCTCCGGTGCGCGCCAAAAGGAGAGGTCTATGGTGTGGCCCTTCTTCCCGTAGTTGAGGGGCGGAAAGGCCTCGGCTTCCTTGAACGTCACCCGGTTCTGGTCATCAACCCGGAAATAGAGCGTGTTCTCCGTCACCATCCCCAACATCACCCCGTCGCAGAACACGCCGGTCTTGCCGAACATACGCCGCATTGTGACGCGGCCGAGCGGTGCGAGCTGCTCGCGCAGGAACTCGGCAAAGGTGTCGCTGGCAACCATGCTCGTCCTTGGAGAGTCTGGCTTGATCACTACAGGCTGGAAAGCGGACGCGCTATTGCAGCGCTGCACGCAAGATCCTATCGAAACTTTCATCGCTTACGGAGAAGTACTGCCGCTGCCGCGGCAAAATCAAGGTTGAGTACCGGGTGCTCGACATTGCATAGTTCCAGTCATTCGGAGGAACGGCGATGCAATTGCGGGTCTTTGGGCGCACGGGAATGCAGCTCTCGGTGCTGGGCTTCGGCTGCGGCGCAGTGGGCGGAATTATGGTACGCGGCGATCCTGCCGACCAGGAGCGTACCATTGCGCGGGCGATCGCCGCTGGCGTCAACTACTTCGACACCGCGGTGCAGTACGGCAATGGTGAATCGGAAAGCAACCTTGGCCGCGTTTTGCAAAAGCTGAAACCAGCCAATGTGGCCGTCGGCACCAAGGTCCGGTTGCCGTCCGGCGAGTTGGGCCGCGTTGCGGACGCCGTCCGGATGTCGCTCGAAGGCAGTCTGGCGCGACTACGGCTTGACCGGGTCGACATCCTTCATCTGCACAATCCGATTACCGAGCACGGAGGCGGATCGGCGCTGAGCGTCCGACAGGTGCTCGACGAGGTGGTGCCGGCGTTCGAGCGCCTGCGCCAGCAGGGCAAGACTCGCTTCCTCGGGATTACGGCACTGGGCGACACCGCGGCACTGCATCAAGTGATTGATGCCCGCGCCTTCGACAGCGCGCAGGTCGTCTACAAC
>JBBQPD010001191.1:0-1610 GCA_038331535.1 Gemmatales bacterium
CGCTCCCTGACGGTCGCGGCTCGTGGAAATACGAGATCTTCCGGGACAGGCACTAACCGGAGTACCAGCCCCGAGCGCCACCGAGTGGGACTCCTCTCGCGGGCGCTCGAATTACCCCCCGACATTCGGGAACAGCGGCCCACCCGTCGTCCCCCCGCGCAGCGGCGTCGTGCGCGGCTTTGGCGGCTTCACAGGCGCCACTTCCTCGTCATCCTCATCTTCTTCCTGCACGGGGTCAGGCCGCGGCAGCGCCTGCTTGATCGACAGGCCGATGCGGTGCTGCTCCTTGTCCACACTCAGGACGACGACCTTCACTTCGTCGCCGATCTTGACCACGTCGGTGACGCGCCACACGCGCTGGCCGGCGACCTCGGAGATATGAACGAGACCCTCGACAGCTGGCTCCAGCTCGACGAAGGCGCCGAACTCCGCCGTCCGCGTCACCTTGCCGTTGACCACGGTGCCGACGGGGTACTTCGACTCGATGTCGTCCCATGGACTCGGTTCGAGCTGCTTCATGCCGAGGCTGAGCTTCATCTTCTCGCGGTCGATGCGCAGCACCTTTACCTTGACCGACTGGCCGATTTGCACCACTTTCGTGGCGTCTTCGACGCGCGTCCAGCTCATCTCGCTGACGTGGACCAGGCCATCGACGCCGCCAAGATCAACGAAGGCGCCGAAGTCCTTCACCGAGCGCACGACGCCCTGGCGCACCTGCCCCTCGGCCAGCTCGGCCCAGAGCTTTTCCTTGTTCGCCTCGCGCTCCTTGTCCAGCAGCGCCCGCCGGCTGACGACCAGGTTGCGCTCCTCGGGGTTCGCCTCGGCGACGATGCAGCGCAGCCGCTGGTTGACGTACTGCTCGATGCCCTCGACGCGGTGCAGCTCGATATGGCTGATCGGCATGAAGCCGCGGATGCCGTTGACGTCCACCTCCAGGCCGCCCTTGTTCGAGCCGGTGACGCGCGCCTCGACGATCATCCCTTCGGTGATGCTGCTCCAGTTGGCGTGGACCGCGGCCCCCTGGCGTGAGAGGAGGATCAGGCCGTTGGCCCGGTCGAAGCCGTCGATATGGAAGTCAACCTCATCGCCGGGCTTGGGCGGCCCATCGGGGAACATCTCCAGCGGCATGACGCCCTGGCTGCGGCCGCCGGGCAGATCGACGAACACATCCTTGCCGTGAACGCGGAAAACATGACCTTTTTGCGGCCCTTTCTCCGGCTCGCTCTTCTTCTTCGGCGCCACGCCGTAGAGATCCTTGTCGCTGGCGCCGCCCATCGCCTCCTGGAGTTCCCTTTCCATCTCGTCGTCGAAGGCGTCGATCCGCTTGCCGGAGCCGTAGGACTGTTCGTGTTCCAGCGATTGGACCGGACCGACTTTTTCGCGCGGCTTGTTGGCCTTTTCGCGCAACAGCGCGACGCGGTCCGGTTTCCGACCGATCAGCGCTTCTTCCGGTGGGGCGGCCGGTGCTTCTGGCGTGGCGGGGGCGTCTGCTGGTTTCTCTTGTTCGCTCATGACTGACACCTTCTCGTAGGTCCGGCCGTGTTGCCGCTTGCGGCTTAGCGGTCGTGTGCCGCTGAGCCGCAAGCGGCAATCAAGCGCTGCGAACGGCA
>JBBQPD010001192.1:0-1607 GCA_038331535.1 Gemmatales bacterium
GTGAACATGGCTGACCAATTGGATCTCGTCATCCTCGGCTCAGGTTCGACCGCGTTCGCGGCGGCGCTGACGGCACAGGAACTGGGCAAGACCGCCGTGATGACCGAAGAGCGGCCGGTCGGCGGCACATGCGTGAATCGGGGCTGTCTGCCGTCAAAGAATCTGATCGAAGCGGCAAAGCTGATACACGACGCCGCAAATCCCCGCTACCCCGGCCTCAAGCCCTGCCGCCTGGAGCTGGACTTCGCAGCGATTGTCGGCCAGAAGGATGATCTGGTCCACGACTACCGCCAGAAGAAGTACGAGAGCCTCGTCGGCGGCAACATTCACATCGAGAACGGCCACGTCCAGTTCGTAGACGCCCACACGGTGGAGGGGGGCGGGAAGCGCCTCAGGGGCGAGAAGGTACTGATCGCCACCGGCGCACATCCCGTGCTTCCCAAGATCGAGGGACTCGACCGGGTGCCGTACCTCACCAGCGACTTGCTGACCGTTGACGAGCCGATGGAATTGCGGCAACTTCCCAAGTCGCTGCTGATCGTCGGCGGCGGGTACATCGCGCTGGAGTTGGGACAGATGTTCAGCCGCTTTGGCACCGAAGTAACCCTACTCGAACGAAATGCCCAGTTGTTGGCACACGGTTACGAGCCGGAGGTAGGCCGAAGCGTCGGCGAAATCTTCGCCCAGGAGGGGATTCAGATCGTCTTCAACGCGAGCGCGAAAACTGTCCGGCGGGACGGAGCCGACATTGTTACCACTGCCGTCTTCGCCGGGCACGAGCGACAGTACCGCGCCGAGAAACTGTTGATTGCCACGGGGCGACGGCCCAACACGGATCACATCGCCATCGAGCGCGCGGGCGTTCAGATCAACGAACGCGGCGAAGTCGTCGCGGATGAATTCCTGCGCACGAACGTGCCGCACATCTTTGCCGCCGGTGACGTAATCGGTCGGCAGCACGGCAGCCAGATGGCTACGCCGGTGGGCAGTCGTCACGGGGGCATTGCCGCCCACAATGCGCTTTCGGGCGAGGCGATGCGGACCGTCGATCACCGTGTTGTTCCTCGCGTCATCTTCACCGATCCGCAGGTGGCGACGGTCGGGATGACCGAACAGCAAGCGACCGCCGCCGGACACCGCTACTGGTGTAACACTGTTCCAATGTCGCTGGTGCCGCGCGCCGGCGCCATTCGCGACACGCGGGGCATCATCAAGATGGTGGCCGACGCCGAAACGGACGAAGTGCTGGGCGTGTCGATGGTCGGCCACGATGCCGGAGAAGTGATCCACGAGGCGGCGATGGCGCTGCACTTCCGCGCCAAGATTCAGGACTTCATCGACCTGCTGCACGTCTACCCCACGATGGCCGAGGCCCTGAAGATCGTGGCCATCTCGCGGCACAAGAACCCTGCCAAGCTATCCTGCTGCGCCGAATGAGGCCGCGACTGCGCTGGCCCGGCAGAGATCAACCTGACTTGGCCGCCTTGCGGAGAAACTCTACAAGCTCGTCGCGGGACATGAACGCGGCTTGGCGCAGGACGCGACCATCGCCGTCCAAGACCAGGATGGTCGGGATGGACTCGACGCCGTAGCGCCGGCCTGCATTT
>JBBQPD010001193.1:0-1599 GCA_038331535.1 Gemmatales bacterium
GCGATCCTCGTCTACGTTCCGCGGCAGGACGACGTGGGCTACGGAGAGCGAGTGGCCGCCTGGCTGCCGGCGATGCTGGCGGCGGCGGGCAACGGCGCGGCCTTTGGACTGGTGCCCATCGGCTGGATCGTGCTGGCCGCCATCTTTCTCTACAACCTCACGGTCGAGACGGGACAGTTCGAGATCGTCAAGCGTTCGGTGGCCGCTCTCTCGGATGATCGCCGCCTGCAAGCTTTGCTCATCGCCTTCAGCTTCGGCGCATTCATCGAGGGCGCGGCGGGCTTCGGCACGCCGGTCGCCATCTCGGCCGCGCTACTGCTCGGGGCCGGCTTCAAGCCGTTGTACGCCGCCGGGCTGGCCCTGCTCGCCAACACCTCTCCCGTCGCCTTCGGGGCGCTGGGTACGCCCATCCTCACGCTGGCTCAGGTGACGGAACTGGACGTCCTCAAACTCAGCGCCATGGCCGGGCGTCAGTTGCCGTTGTTCTCGCTCATCGTGCCGGCCTGGCTGGTGTGGGTGATGTCCGGCTGGCGCGGCGTCGGCGGCGTCTGGCCGGCCCTGGTTGTGTGCGGCGGCAGTTTCGCTTTCGTGCAATTCGCCGTCGCGAACTATCATGGCCCCTGGCTCGTCGATGTCGCCGGCGGACTGGTGTCGCTGGTCTGTCTCGCCTGCTTCCTCCGCGTCTGGAAGCCGAAAGTGATCTGGCGATTCCCCCACGAGACCGTCGCTGAAGTTTCCACGACCTCCGATGCGCCCGCTCTGACGCGGCGTCAGGTCATCTCGGCCTGGGTCCCCTGGATGCTGCTGACGGTCTTCGTCTTTCTCTGGGGACTGCCTGATGTGAAAACCCTGCTCGGCACCCCGGACAAGCCGCACCGCGACGCCTTCGCGCACGGAGAAGAAGTGATCGAGGCACGACCGACAGCCGTGCTGATTCAGGTGCCGCTGCTGCACAAGCGCATCGCCCGCGATACTCCCGTGGTCAGCAAGCGAGAGGAGGAGCGAGCCACCTTCGAGGCAACCTGGCTCGCGGCCACGGGGACGGGCATCTTCTGCGCGGCCGTGCTGTCGGCCGGCTGGTTACGCGTCGGTCCCGCGCGTTTCCTCCGCATTTTCGGCAAGACGTGTCACTCCATGCGTTGGCCGTTGTTCACGATCGCCTGCATGCTGGCCATCGCCTTCACGACGCGCTACAGCGGCATGGACGCGACGCTCGGGCTGACCTTCACGCGCACCGGCTGGCTCTATCCGCTCTTCGCGGCCCTGCTCGGCTGGCTCGGCGTCGCCCTGACCGGCTCGGATACGTCGTCGAATGCGCTCTTTGGCAGCTTGCAGACCATCACCGCCGGGCAGCTTGTCGATGGGGGCGTGTTGCCGTTGGGGATCGAGCAGGCAAAGGTGCTGCTCGCGACGGCGAACAGCACGGGAGGTGTGATGGGCAAGATGATCGATGCCCAGAGCATCGTCGTCGCGGCGGTCGCGACGGGCCAGCACAATCAGGAGGGGCCGATCCTGCGTTTTGTGTTCTGGCACAGCCTCATCCTGGCGTTCCTCGTCGGGCTGCTGGTGCTGGCGCAGGCGTATGTCCTGTCGTGGATG
>JBBQPD010001194.1:0-1597 GCA_038331535.1 Gemmatales bacterium
CCACCCCCCACCCTCCACCCTCCACCCCGGAGTGGTGGGAAGTCCACATCAACGGCGGCCGCATTCCGACAGGGCTGGAGGCGGTCGCCTGGGCGCGCCACGTCGAAGAGTTGGGCGCCGGCGAGATCGTGTTGACCTCGATGGACGCCGACGGCACCAAGGCCGGCTATGATTTACCCATGACACGGGCCGTGTCGGCCGCGGTGAACATTCCCGTCGTCGCCAGTGGCGGCGCGGGGTCGCCGGAGCACTTGTTCCTGGCGTTGACCGAGGGCCGCGCCGACGCGGCGCTGGCCGCGAGTATTTTCCATTACAACGAGTACGGTATCCGGGCGACGAAGGCGTATCTCGCCGAACGCGGCCTCCCGGTCCGGCTCACCGAAGCTGCCGCTCACGGCTTGGCGGCATACCTCCGCTAAGCCGCAAGTGGCGAATTATCCCGTAGGAGTGACGTGATGGCCATCGCCGACCTTGAATCGGTTCCCGCATCCACCAAGGAGCCGGAAGCCAACAAACTGTTTCGCATGGTCATGAAGCATGAAGGCTCCGACCTCCACCTGAAGGTCGGCCAACCGCCGATGATGCGCCTCAAGGGCGACATCCGCCGCGCCGACATGCGGCCGCTAACCTCGGAGGACATGGAACGGCTGCTGCTGCCCCTGCTCAGCGAGCGGCAGCGCAAAATCCTCAATGAAGAGGGCGGCGTCGACTTCTCTTACGTGATCGGCCGAGACGAGTGCCGTTTTCGCGTCAGTCTGTTCAAGCAGCGCAATTGCCTGTCGCTTGTCGCCCGCCGCGTTAACACGTCGATTCCCAGTTTCAAGGAACTAGGTCTGCCCGACTCCATCGAGAAGCTGTGCCATTTCAACGATGGTCTGATCATCTTCGCCGGCGTCACCGGCAGCGGCAAAACGACCTCCATCGCCGCCATGCTCGACTACATCAACGCCAACGAGGCTCTGCACATTCTCACCGTCGAGGATCCGATCGAGTTCACCTACACGGACAGGAAGTCGTACGTCAACCAGCGCGAGATCGGCCTGGACTGTATCGACTGGCACAAGGCGCTGAAGGACGCGGTGCGGCAGGATCCCGACGTCATCCTCGTCGGCGAGTTGCGCGACGTGGAGACGTTCGAGGCGGCCATCCACGCGGCCGAAACCGGCCACCTGGTGTTCGGCACGATTCACGCCTCCAGCGCCGGCACGACGATCAACCGTATTCTCGACCTCTTCCCGCCGATGAAGCATGGGGCCATCCGCAAGGCGCTCGCCAACAATCTGAAAGTGGTAGTGGCCCAGAAGCTGGTCAAGGGGTTGAAGAAGGGTCGCGTGCCGACCAACGAGGTCATGATCGTCAACCCGACCATTCGCAAGTTGATTAGCGAGGAAGAGGACGCCAAGATCGTCGATGCGATCCGCATCGGCATCATGGAAGGCATGGTCGATTTCACCGAGAACCTGCGGCAGCTCGTGGAGCGCGGCGACATCTCCAAGGAAGTCGCGCTGGAGGTGGCGCCCAACCCCGAACAGCTGAAGATGGCGTTCAAGGGCATCAAGACGTCGACGCCCGGTATTCTGTAGGATCTGTCTTTACG
>JBBQPD010001195.1:0-1584 GCA_038331535.1 Gemmatales bacterium
TGCGCGGCTCCTGCGACCGCTTACTGCGTGCGCGGCTCTGCGACCGCTTACTGCGTGCGCGGCTCCTCAACCGCTTACTTCGTGCGCGGCTCCTTCGAACGAAACCTTTTCGCCGCTCCGCGGTTTCATAGGGTATATTACGTATACTCCTGCCTCAATCCCGCCAGAACCACCTGCCTACCTTTGTGATGCGCCTGCTTCCTGGACCCGGATTTTCGCCATGAACCACCTCATCGCTCGTCTGGCGCTCGGCGCCGGATTGGTATCGCTCGTCCTCGCCCTTCCTGCGCAGGCCGCCGATCCGACGGCGCCGCCGACATGGCTGGCGGGACGGCGTCCCTTGCAATCGAAGCTGCTCGCGGACCTCGGCGCCGACCGCTGGTTCGCCGCGGGCACGCGTGGCCAGGGCATCAAAATCCTCGTCCTCGATACCGGCTTCAAAGGCTGGCACAACCAGCTCGGCAAGGCGCTGCCCGCACACGTCGCCGCCGAATCGTTTCGGGCGGACCACAATCTGGAGACGCGCGACCAGCACGGCATCCTCTGCGGCGAGGTCGTTCACACGCTCGCCCCCGACGCCGAATTGCTCTTCGCCGACTGGGACATCGAGCGGCCGGAATCGTTTCTGGAGGCGGTGCGCTGGGGCCGCCGTCAAGGCGCTCGGATCGTCACCTGTTCCATCGTCACGCCGCACTGGAGCGACGGCGAAGGCCGCGGGGCGGTGCATGAAGCGCTGGCCGGCATCCTCGGAGCGGGCGGCAAGGTCGGCGACATGCTCTGTTTCGCCAGCGCCGGCAACACGACCGAGCGCCACTGGGGCGGCGCCTTCCACGACGCCGGCGACGGCTTCCACGAATGGCAGCCGGGAGTAAAAGACAACGGCATCTCACCCTGGGGCGACGAGCAAGTGTCCGTCGGACTTTACTGGCAGCCCGGCGCCGACTACGACCTGTTCGTCAGCGACGCGACCACCGGCAAAGCGGTCGGCACGGCCCATACGGACCATAACCAGGGCGACCGCAGCAGCGCCATCGTCTACTTCAAGCCCGAAGCCGGCCACGCCTACCGAACGCGCGTCCGCAAAGTGAGCGGCCCGGCCGGCGTGTTCCACCTGACGGTCATGGAATCGTCGCTGGATTACACGGAGGCGCGGGCGAGCGTCTGCTTCCCGGCGGACGGGCCAGCCGTGATCGCCGTTGGCGCCGAGGATGGTTCCGGACATCGCGTCTGGTACAGCGCTTGCGGCCCGAACTCGAAGTGCCTCAAACCGGACCTGATGGCCACGATCCCTTTCCCCACCATGATGCGCGAGCGTGTCTTTGGCGGCACGTCCGCCGCCGCACCGCAGGGGGCCGCACTGGCAGCGCTGCTCTGGTCGCGCCATCCGGACTGGACCGCCGATCATGTACGGTCGGCCTTGCGCAGCGCGGCACGCGATCTCGAAACGCCGGGGCCGGACCGCGAGACCGGGTACGGCCTCATGCGGCTGCCGCGCGAATGACAACGGGTAAATAACGAGCCGCGGCCGTCAGGGAGCGTTGCCCGCGCTCCCTGACGGTCGCGGCTCGTTATTATCTTGTCGCT
>JBBQPD010001196.1:0-1581 GCA_038331535.1 Gemmatales bacterium
GTCCTTGGGCAAGACGCCCGCGCGCAGGCGCCGACCGCTCCTGTCGCCGCGCCTGCAGCGGCCGCGCCGCTTGTCAACGGACCCAGTTCGGTGTTGTCCGGGACGGGCGCGGGGCCAGCCTCGCCGACTGACCGGGGCCAAACAAGGAAGGAACTGCCCAAGCCCTACAAGGAAATCTTCTTCAACAACGATTTCAGCTACCTGGACGCCCCCGGCTACGTCTCCCACGATCCGTTCGACCTCCTCAAACGGATCGACGTGACGCCGCGGACGCTGCTCGACGTCGGCGGCGAGTACCGCCTGCGGTTTCACGATGAGGACAACCTCCGACTGAATGGCAGGGACACCGACTATCTCCTCCAACGGGCGCGGCTGTACGGCGATTTGCGCTACGACGACTGGCTTCGCTTCTACGCCGAGTTGATCGACTCAAACATCTCCTTCAATCGCCTGCCGCCGCGAACCAGCGAGGAGGACCGGCTGGACCTCAACGACCTGTTCTTCGAGTTCAAGCTTTGCGAGGACGGCAACGGCGGCAAGCTGTGGACGCGCGTGGGCCGCCAGGAAATAGACTTCGGCAGCCAACGCCTGCTCGGGTCGGCCGAGTGGGCCAACGACCGCAACACCTTCGATGGGGTAACGGCGTTCTGGAGGAGCAAGACCTGGAACGTGGACGCCTTCTGGACCCGGCCCGTGCCCTTCGCCCGAACCGGGGACGGCGACGACCGCAACTTTCGCCCGGCGGACCCGACCGAACAGTTCATGGGGGTGTTCGCCACCTGGCACGAGGTGAAGGACCAAACCGTGGACCTATACTTCCTGCGCCTGGAGCGGGACCGGAGGGTCGTGCGCGGGGACCTGCCCCTGGTCCCCTTCGACGCGAACACGTTCTGCGGCCGCTGGCTGGGCCGGCAAAACGACTGGCTGTGGGAAATGGAAGGCGGCTTCCAGTTCGGCCGTTTCTCGGGCGACCAACAGACGGCGGGATTCGCCACGACGGGCGCCGGCCATCAGTGGAAATGCCTGCCCTGGACGCCGACCGCCTGGGTTTACTACGATTGGGCTTCGGGCGACGCGGACCCGAACAACCATCATCACGGCACGTTCAATCAGCTCTTTCCGCAAGCCCATCGCTACCTCGGTCTGAGCGACATCGTCGGCCGCCAGAACATCCAGGACTGGAACGTCTTGCTCACGGCCAAGCCGTGCGATCGCGTCACGCTGCTCGCCGAAGGACACTTCTTCCACCTCGCGGAGGCCCGCGACTCGTTCTACGGCACCGGCGGGAACGCCATCCGAACCGACCCGACGGGCGCGGCAGGCTCCGACGTGGGGCAGGAGTGTGCTTTCAGCATGCGTGCGCGCCTGACCCTGCACGCCGAACTGCTGGTCACGTACGGCCACTTCTTCGCCGGCTCCTTTCTCTCGCGCACCGGCAGCGGCCAAAATGCGGACTTCGTTTATGCGCAACTGGGTTTCAAGTTCTGATACACGCTCCGGTTCAAAATGTCCGTTCTCCCCTGTCCCCGGCCCCTCTCCCCCAAGGCATTGGTATCTACACAAGTCCGGGCGTTGCACCGT
>JBBQPD010001197.1:0-1575 GCA_038331535.1 Gemmatales bacterium
TCGTTTCGCGAAACGACCAGGCGCCGGCGCCGCTAAACCCTGCGACGGACACGAGGAACCACGGACATGGCCTTTCAGCGGCGATCACACACGTGCGGCGAGCTGCGCGAAACGCACATCGGCGAAACGGTCGTTCTCAACGGCTGGGTCAACACTTACCGCGCCTACAACGATCAGATCTTCATCGACCTGCGCGACCGCTACGGCGTCACGCAGGTCGTCTTCGAGGCCGATCACGCCGCCGTCTTCGCCGCAGCCCAGGACGTGCGCAACGAGTGGGTGCTCGGCATCCGCGGCAAGGTCCGCGAGCGTCTGCCCGGCAAACACAACCCGAAGCTCAGCACCGGCGACGTCGAAGTGCTGGTCAAGGAGCTGACCGTCCTCAACCGCTGTCCGACGCCGCCATTCGAGGTCATGTCGCTGCCGCAGGAGGGCCAGACCTTCGCCGACGCCGAGTTGGCCAACGAAGACCTGCGCCTTCAGTACCGCTTCCTCGACCTGCGCCGGCCGACGCTGCAGCGCACGCTGGCCATGCGCCATCGCCTCAACAAGGTCATCCGCGACTACCTCGACGAGCGCGGCTTCCTCGAACTGGAAACGCCGCTGCTCGGCCGCAGCACGCCGGAGGGGGCGCGCGACTACCTCGTGCCGAGCCGCGTCTGGCCCGGCCAATTCTACGCCCTGCCGCAGTCGCCGCAGATTTACAAGCAGCTCCTCATGGTCGCCGGCTACGACAAGTACTTCCAGATCGCCCGCTGCCTGCGCGATGAAGACCTGCGCGCCGACCGCCAGCCGGAGTTCACGCAGCTCGATCTCGAAATGTCGTTCGTCGAACAGGACGACGTTCTCGCCGTGGCCGAGGGGCTGGCGGCGGAGACGTTCAAGCGCTGCCTCGGCGTCGAGATTCCGCTGCCGCTGCAACGCATCAGCTACGCCGACGCCATGCTGCGCTACGGCAGCGACAAGCCCGACCTGCGCTACGGCATGGAGATCGTCGATCTGGGCGATCTGGTGGCGCGCACCGAGTTCAAGGTGTTTCAGGACGTGATCGCCGCGGGGGGCAGGGTGCGCGCCGTCAACGCCAAGGGGGCGGCCGAGAAGTTCTCGCGCAAGCAGATCGACGGCCTGACGGAGCACGTCGCCCAGTTCGGCGCCAAGGGGCTGGCCTGGATCAAGGTCGAGGCGGACAAGCTCAACTCGCCCATCGCCAAGTTCCTGCCCGTCGAGATGCAGGCGGACCTCAGGACGAGGCTCAGCGCGACGGCGGGCGACCTGTTGCTGTTCGTCGCCGACAAGGAAGACGTCGTCTGTCAGGCGCTCGGCAATCTGCGGGCGAAGTTGGCGGCCGATCTCAAACTCGTCGATCCGGCGAAGCGCGACTTCAAAATCGTGTGGGTGCTGGACTTCCCGTCGTTCCTGTGGGACGACGAGGAGAAGCGCTGGGTGGCGAACCATCACCCGTTCACGGCGCCGCAAGACGAGCATCTCGACGCGCTGAAGACGGCGACCGACGCCGACCTGACCGATCCGAACGGCAAGCTGGCGGCGGTGAAGGCGAAGGCGTACGACCTGGTC
>JBBQPD010001198.1:0-1567 GCA_038331535.1 Gemmatales bacterium
GGGTGCCGCCCTCGGCCGCCGTCACCTTACCCACCGTGTCGCGGACGGCGCCGGTGAAGGCGCCGCGGGCGTGTCCGAACAATTCGCTTTCCAGCAACTCGGCCGACAGGCTCGGGCAGTGGACCGTGACGAACGGTCCGCCATTACGGGGGCTATGAGCGTGGACGGTGCGGGCCAGAACGCCCTTGCCGGTGCCGCTTTCGCCGCGCAGCAGCATGGTTGCCGAGCTGGCCGCCGCCTTCAATGCCAGGTCGATGGCCTGGCGCATGGCAGGCTCAGAGGTCTGCAAGTCCGCCTCGGGGATGACCGAGCGGACTTGCGCCTCTAGCTCGGCGACCCGGCCGTGCAATCGCCGCGTGCGCGCCGCCCGCCCCAGCACGAGGCGGAGCTGGTCCGGCGTAAACGGCTTGGGCAGGTAGTCGAAGGCGCCGCGCTTCATCGCCTCGACGGCCGTCTCGACCGTGGCGTAAGCGGTGATGACGATCACATCAAGGCCGGGTGCCAGTCTCAACAGCTCGGGCAGCAGGTCGAGGCCCTGCTCGCGGGCCAGGCGCAGGTCGAGGAACGCCACTTCAAACAGACCGTGGCCCAGTACCTCCAGAGCCTGCGCCGCATTCTGTGCCTCGCCGACGTGGTGGCCCTCCGCCTCCAGCGCGGTCCGCAGCGTTCGTCGCAGGCTCGGCTCATCGTCGATGACCAGGACGTTCATGGACCCCTCTCTTTCGTGCATTTTGCACGAGCCGCCGTGCATTCTGCAACGACAAGTGGCCATGCCGAGACGGTAAAAACGCGGCCGCCGTGCCCAGGACTGCCGAAAAGAGTGCGGCACATTTGTTGCGATGACGGGTCCGATTCCGAGTCGCCCGGTTCGTTATATGAGGTCGGTCGATGGACCTGGAAATCTGGCTGCCGGCGCTGGCCCTATTGGGCCTGGCGACGATAGCTCTGCTGTTCGCCTTTGTCCTGGGGTGCGAGCGCATCTGAAAAGGAGCCTCCATGATCCTGCTAGCGGCCATCGTGGCCGGATTGCTCTTCTTGTATCTGCTGACGGCGCTGTTGCGCCCTGAGTGGTTCTAAACGCATTCGGAAAGAATGACGCACAGGGCGACGGCGTGGTGGTACGGCCTCTGGATGGTGTGACAACAGTAGCGACACAAGTTTGGCTGAAAGCTGTCAGCTAATAGCTGATAGCTCTCAGCCCGACACTCCGACATCCCGTGGTGGCCTGCCCGGTCGATCGTGTTGCTTTTTTTCGAACGCTCTAACCCGAGGCACTGTCCCATGTGGACTCTTCCGCTCCTGATCGTCGGCGTCAGCGTCGCTTTCTCGATCCCGGTCGGCTATTACCTGGCCCGCGTCATGGATGGCCGCCTCGTCGTGCCGCGCTGGCTAGTCTGGTTCGAGCGGCGCGTGGACACCGGGCCGCAAGGCTGGAAGCAGTACGCTTTGGCTCTGCTCGGGTTCAACACCGTGATGTTCGTCGTCGCGTTCGCTGCGCTGGCGCTCCAACCGCTGCTACCATTCAACCCTGACGGCAAGGGGATGCTGGCGCCGACGACGATCTTCA
>JBBQPD010001199.1:0-1560 GCA_038331535.1 Gemmatales bacterium
GTCACGCGGTTGACCGGATCCTCTTCCTTCTTCGTGTTGTCGAGCGGGAAGGACAGCGTCGCCTTGTCCTCGCCTTTCATATATTCGAGCGTCAGGACGGCGTTGGCCGGCGGGCGGAGGCGCGACACGCTGTTGTCGGGCACCTCCAGCACGAGCCGTTGCGGGCGGATGTGGAGAGTCCGTTCTTGCAGAAAGGCGTCCAGCTCCTCGACCGGATCGCGCGGCGGCCCGCCCAGGAGCGGCGTCAGCGCCTTCGCCAGCACGCGCCAGTCGTCCAGCTCGCGCGGCGGCGGCCGCACCCAGCGGCGCACCTTGTCCCAATCATCGTTGGACCCCGCTTCCTTCGCGACCAAGCCGCGCACCGGTTGGAGCAGGTTGTCGTAGGAACGCCGCGCCTCGCGAATCACCTGCTGTTTGACGCGCGGCGGCAGCGGATCGAGTACGAATTCGCTGCTGAACTTCGGATAGTTCTTCTTCAATAGCGCGGCCCGCTCCTTGGCCGCGTCGAGAGTGAAATGATCGGGAAAGGCCAGCACCGGCGGCGGCTCGACGCCGGCACCAGCGAGACCCAGGGCGGCGATCAGGTTGCTCACGCCCGTCAGGCTGGCGCGGCGTTTTTCCCACGCCAGGCGATCGCCGCGCACGTCCTCGAAGGCCAGCGCGGTGCCGTAGGTCAGGCTCGACGAGCCAGGGATGCGGTCGGCGGGCGTGAAGGCCGCTTTTGGGTCGGGCGCGAGCAGCTTGCGCGCCTCGTCCAGCCAGGCTCCCCCCGGTTGGTCGTCCGTAAAGTCGAGCAGCATTCCGGCCTTGTCCGTATCGATACGGTAACGGCCCTGGGCCGTCAGAATGGCGTCTTCCAGGGCATCGAGATCGGCGAGCCGTTCCTTGTAGCGCCGCACGGCGTCGGTGTCCGCCCACCCTTCCGGTGTCGATAGCTGCTTCACTTCGTCGCGGAGTTTGCGCAGGTCGTCGAGCGTGCGCAGCTCCATCAACACGCGCGGCGGCGGCACCTTCTTCAGCAAGGCGAGATACTCGTTCAGCTCGCCGAGACGGTCCAGCACAAACGCCTGATCGCGGGCGGGGAGGTCGTCGAAACCGGCGGCGTCGCGCAACTTCTCCAGGCGCTCGACACGGCGTCTCAGCTCATCGGGAGGTGCCTTCAGCCGCTCGGCGGGCGTGTCCCGGTCGCTGAACTGAACGTTCTCGACCTTCAACTCCAGGTCAGACTTTACGCGGCCGCTCGTGAGGAACTGGCTGACCGCCACGCCGGCCATCAGCACGACGACCGCCGCGGCGGCGCCGACGGTCCAGGTCAGGCGCGACCCCGCCCGCTGCTGCCGGTTCCGGTAAGCCGCGGCCTGCTCCAAGCACTGGCGGAACAACTCGGCGATGCCATACGATTCGCGCGACCGGGGCGAACCGGCCATGGCCGGCCTGCGCGTCGCCGTCGCCCAGCAGTGGACTTCGACGCGGCCGAACGCGGCCGGCCCACTCTCCCCCTGATGCGACAGGTACGTTCGGAAGCGCTCGTCCACCTCGCGCTTGCGCTCCTCGATATGC
>JBBQPD010001200.1:0-1554 GCA_038331535.1 Gemmatales bacterium
CGCCGAGGCCGTCGCCCGCCTCCACGCCGCCGCCGTCGAATCGCCGCAGCCCGACCTCCTCTTCGCCCTCGCCGAGATCAGCTATCTGCGCGGCAAAGCGAACGAGAAGTGGAACTGCGGCGAGGCCGTCGGCCATTACTATCGCTGCGCCGGCTACGCCTATCATTTCCTCTTTATCACCGCGGACCAGTCCGGGCCGAAAAATGGCGATGCCGTCGCCACGCTCACGCCGGCCGATTCTTTCGACCCGCGCTTCCGCCTGGCCTGCGACCTGTACAACACTGGACTGGCCAAGTGCATCGCCGCCGCCCAGCGCGTCGGCCGGCTCGACCCGCGCGAGAAGCTCAACCTGCCGACGCCCGACGGCGCCGGCTTCTGCCTGTCGGTCGTCCACGCCGGTTTCCCGTGGAAGCCGGAGGAGTTCGGCGCGCTGCAACTGTGTGCCGATTACGAGGTGGCCGGCCTCACCAACAACTATCACAGTTATGGCCTGGGCGTGCCGTTGATCGCCAGCCGCAACGCCACCGGCGACGTTCCCGGCCTCACCCTTTACCCCAAGGGCATCAGCTTCCCCGTCACCGCCTTCTTCCGCTTCGAGGGCACGCTGGCCGACCTCGGCTCGCGGCGCTGCGGCCGGCTGGAGCTGTACAACCCGCTGAGCATCCAGACGATCGAGGTGCGCGGCCGTTCCGTGCCGCTAGAGACCGACCTGACGACGCCGTTCGGCTACTTCCTCGCCAATACCGACCTGGAAGGTCTCGAATACAAGGCGTTCCTCAACCCGGACAAGGTGAAGGACCGCACCGGCATCTACCTCGTCGAGCCGTACCAGCCGGGCAAGATTCCGGTGGTGCTGGTCCACGGCCTGCTGTCGTCGCCGTTGACATGGATGCCGCTGTTCAACGACCTGCGCGCCGACCCGGTGCTGCGACAGAAGTATCAGTTCCTCTTCTACTTTTACCCGTCCAGCGACCCGTACCTGGCGACGGCGGCGGACCTACGGCGCTCGCTGTCGAAGCTGCGCGCGGACCTCGACCCGCTTCACAAGGACAAGGCGTTCGACGAGATGGTGCTGGTCGGCCACAGCATGGGCGGCCTGGTGTCGCGTCTGCTAACCGTGCCGGGCGGCGACGACTTCTGGCGCCTCGCCAGCACCCGGCCGCTGCCGGAGCTGAAGGTAGAGGCCGAGACCCGGCAGGAGCTTCAACAGGTCTTCTATTTCGAGGAGACGCCGTTCGTGAAGCGCGTCATCTTTCTGGGGACGCCGCACAAAGGCTCGCTGCTAAGTCCCTCACCGCTGGGCCGGCTGGCGGTGAAGCTGGCGGGCACGCCGCGACAACTGGTGACGACGATCAACGACGTGGCCAAGGGCGACCCCGAAGCGCTGAAGCAGCTGCTGACCGGCGAGTCGCTGGCGATTAGTGTCGATCTGCTGAACCCGTCGGCGCCGGCGCTGAAGCTGCTCGCCGCGCGGCCGAAGCCGGCGGGGGTTCATTATCATTCGGTGATCGGCGTGACGCACGACAAGACGGCGAAGCTGGAGCGCTTTCTGGC
>JBBQPD010001201.1:0-1554 GCA_038331535.1 Gemmatales bacterium
GCCGATCCAGACGATGTCGCGACCGTCGCCGCCGTTCTTCTGCTCTTCGTGTTCGATGGCGCGGGTGCGGACGCTGAGCGCCTTGTTCACGCGCAAGACCGTTTCTTCGCCGGCGTTGACCCAGTAGCTGGTGCGCTGGCCGTTGAACTTGCCGTCTGCGACCACCATGGCGGGGCCGGTCGTCATGGCGAAGGCGAACGGGTTCTTGAATTTCAGAGCGTCCCAGGCGGAATCGCCGCTGTCGTCGCTGTTGTCGCCGCGGTGGCGTCCACCCACCGGCCTGCCGAACTCGTCGCGGGCATCGGGGACGAGCCATTCCACGATGCGCTCGTACTCGGCCTTGCCGCGGGCCACGCTCAGCGCCAGCGACTCGCCCTCGGCCAGCGTGCGCTTGCCGATCGACTGGTAGAGTAGATCCACGCCCTCGCCCTGCGGCGTCGCCGACAGGTTCAGGGCGTGGGGTGACCGCGGATTTACGTCCGCCTGCTGCTGCACCACGGAGTTACTCGTCAGGTCGGCGTCGCGCCAGGTGCGGTTGTTCAGCTCCTGGAAGAAGCTGGCCCAGTTCGTGTGAGAGGACAGCGGCGATGTGACGTGCGCGAACTGCACGCTGGGGAAGCCGGAGATCAGCTTTACCTCCGCCCCGTCAAAATCGACCAGCTCATTCTTGATGACCGCCTGCTGTTCGAGGACGAGCGTCTTGGGATCGGTGATGTCGATGCGATAACTGGGTGCCCACGATAGCCCGCGCGTCAAATAGCTGATGGCCACGCGCGTCTCCGCTTTGTCTGTGTCGCCGAGCGTCAGCAGCAGGCGCGGCTGGCGGCGTTTGACCTTCTCGCCGGCGTCCTCAGCCTCGATGTAGGCGATCTCGGACATTTCCAGATAGGCGCGGCCCTTGGCCGTCTGCAAGACGACGAAGCGCGCCAGTTGTCCGGTTGCTTCGTAAGACGCACGCGCCGCCAGCTCGCGGACGGCGCCTTCGTCGGGCTTCGCCGGCTTGAGCTTCATCATGGTGCCGGTGGCCGGCGGGAGCTTGCCCCCCTTGAAGTGGATCGTGACCTTCTTGCCCGCGAGGTCTTCCTGGAGATTACCGGGCACGGCCTCCGATGCGGCCACTTCCACCTCGCGCACCTTGACGGCGCTTTCGATCGGCACGGCGCTCTCGATCCAGTAGGTGCCGTGGACCGCCTGGGGCACGTCGTCCAGCACGTAGACGCCCGGCTTGCCGAGAGTGACCTCGCGCTCGATGATCGCCAGCCCATTCTTGAAGAGGCCGACGGCGACGATGCGACTCTTCGCCGCCGTTTCCTCCGCGCGAGCGCCGCCGGAGTTGGAGAAAAGAGTCAGACTGAGCGCGAGGGGCAGTGCGGTGCGCATGACGGGAGTCCTTTTTGTTGAGAGAATCGTTCCGCGAGCGAATGTTCTGGTTATACCAGACGCCGTCGGCGCAAAGCGATGTGATATGCGGCGGTAGTTACAGCGCGGTTACACGCTCAAACGGCCAGTGGAAATGACGGGTCAAACGAACGGCACCTACGAGCCGCGACCGTG
>JBBQPD010001202.1:0-1552 GCA_038331535.1 Gemmatales bacterium
TGCTCGACGCAGTACTCGAAGTAGTGCGTGTTCGGCAGCGAAGCGACGAAGTGCAGTGACGCCGCGATGTTAATGCCCGTCTTATAGGAATGGTTGACGCACAGCCGGTGCCGCTCGACCGAGTCCCAGCCGATGCGTTTGGCCCGCGCCAGGCCGCCGACGCGTGTGACATCGACCTGCACCACGTCGATGCCGCCCACATCCATCATGGTTTGAAATTCTTTGACATCGCAAATTTCCTCCCCCGCGGCGATGCGCATTGGACTCTGGCCGCTGAGGCGCGCATACCCCTGAAGGTTATCGGGGTGCAGCGGTTCCTCCAGCCAGGTCAGGTCGAATGGCTCGAACTGGCGCGCGCGGCGGATGGCGGTGGCCGTGTCCCAGCACAGCCCCGCATCGACCATGAGTTCCACGTCCGGCCCCAGTCCCTGCCGCGCAGCCCGCACGTGGGCGATGTCGCTTGACTCGCCCTGGCCCATCGGACCCCAGCCGAACTTGACGGCCCGGTAGCCCTGTGCCACTAACCCGCGGCCGATCAGTTCCGTCTCCGCCGGGGTGTCGCCGAACAGGATTGAGGCATACGCCTTGAATTTCTTGCGGAAGCGGCCGCCCAGCAGCTCGCACACCGGCCGGCCGGTAGCCTTGCCGACGATGTCCCACAGGGCGATTTCCACGCCGCTCATGGCCTGGATAACCGCCCCCTGTCGGCCGTAGAAGATCGAGCCTTCGTACATGCGGTGGATGAGCCGGTCGATCTCGAAGGGGTTCTCGCCCAGCACGCACGCGGCCAGGCCGCGGCAAATTTTGTGTGACAACGGGGCGTCAATGATCGCCTTGGCCACGAGGGCGGACGAATCGACTTCGCCCAGGCCGACCAGGCCGGTGTCGGTATGGACCTTCACGACGAGGGTTTCCTGGCTGCCGTCGCAGCGCTCGTTGACATCCGGCAGGCGCAGCGGGATCGCCTCCACGCGGGTGATTTTCATGAGGCACCTCTAGTAGGGGGCTTCTGCCGATTTAGCGGTTCACGCGGCAAGGTCAACGCGCCAACCCTCGGCGCGACTACTCCGTAACGGTGATGGTCCACCTGCGGCTTTCATGATGCGTGTCCAGCGGGTTCATGCTCTCGACCCGGAACTCGCCGGCCTGCTCGGCCCGAAAAATGTAGCTGATGGTCTTCAGCGAGACGCTGTATTCCGGCATCTCACGCGACGCGCCGTTGACCGTGACCGGGCACGCCGAGGGACCGCCGGGGGTCTTGGGGCCGAGCGGCAAGTGCAGCACGTCGCCGACCTTGGCTTTGACGTTTTCCTGCATATCGGGCACGTCGGTCCACGTCTCCAGGTCGATGAGATGTCCCGTCGGCGGATTAAGCACGAAGGCCCAGCCCGTGCAGCCGACGGATGTGGCGACCAGGACGGCCAGTGCCAGTGCGCGCAGTCGCATGAGCGACTCCTTTTTGTTTGGGAAAGGGCCGCTTGTAACTGGAGAGGATTCGTCGGTCAAGAGCGGATTTCTGAGTTTGGAATTGCCGGATCGATAGTCCGGGATA
>JBBQPD010001203.1:0-1552 GCA_038331535.1 Gemmatales bacterium
CTCGTCCGCGAGGTGCTTGACGAGCTGCTCCGTCGTCGCCTTGTGCAGGGCCGGCTTCTCGATCTTGCCGTCCTTCTCCGCGCGAACGCGCCAGATTCGGCCCCGCCCGCGCGTTTCCAGATTGAGCCGTTTCTTGATGTCGTCAGGAAGCGACAACGGCGTCTCGATCACTTCGCGATAGAAATCGAGGACGTACATCGCCCCATCAGGACCGAGGGTGAGCGAGACGGGACGGAACCAGTTGTCGGTCGAGGCGAGAAACTCGCTCTCGGCATGGCCGCGCTTCGCGATGAAGGTCGCGCCATTCTCGCTCAGGACGTCGCGCAAGACGAGGTTGTTCGCCGGATCGCAGACGAAGATGCTGCCGCGATAATCCTTGGGAAACAAGTCGGCCTCGTACAGCAGCGGACTGCAGCCCGAGGTTACGAAGCCGCCTGGTACTAACTCGGTTGTGGGGAAGCGAGAGGAGTCGGGTCCGCCCGCGCGTCGTTTCGTCCGCTCGACGCGCCAGGCCTCGAACGGGCTGATGCGGAACACCTTGCAGGCCGGGCCGTGTTCGGGAATGTCGAGCGTGACGGCGCGGACGGGAAGCGATGGATTGCGCCGCAGCGCGTGATCGGGCAGGACGATGTGACGCAAGTGCTGGCTGTTGGTCGAGACGAACCATCGTCCCCAGGCATCCGAAGTCAGGCCGTACTGTCCGCCGCCGGACGTCGGTTCGAGGCTGCCCGGCACGTCAGGTTTGAAGCGAAAGCCTCGCGAACGAAGATTGACCGCCGGCGCGTCGGGTTTCTCGGCCGAGTGAATCGTTCCGCCATTGCTGCCGGCGACGCCATAGACCCAGCCATCGAGTCCCCACGTCAGGCTGTTGACCAGTTGCTGGATGTTGGCGAGGTCGAATCCGGTATAGAGGACGGTCTTCTTGTCCGCCTTGCCCTCGCCCTTGGTGTCTTCAAAGTAGACGATGTCCGGCGCGACGGCGACGATGACGCCCTTCTTCCAGGGCAACACCGACATCGGAAAGCGCAGTCCCTCGACGAAGACGGAGCTGGTTTCGTAGATGCCGTCGCCGTCCCTGTCTTCGAGGATTCGGATCTTGCCCGAGGTGATGGTTCCGCCGCCGAGCCCGCCGTTGGGATAGCCGCGCATTTCGCAGAGGTAGATGCGTCCGCGTTCGTCGAAGGACATGGCAACGGGATCGACCACCTGTGGCTCCGACGCCGCCAACTCGATCGTGAAGCCCTTGGGCAGCTTGAACGTCCCGCGTTCATCCTTCGGCGACAGCGGATCCTTGTTGCCGAGGTTGGACGTGGTGTCAGGAGGGACGGCGAGTGCATGAAGGAGAAGCAGGCCGAAGACGGCCAGCACAAGGGACAGACGGCGCATTGCGGTTCCTCGCGAGGCAGGAGGACGATGGCAGGCTGAAGGCATTCTATTCGACGTCATCACGGACGGCGAAGCAGCGATGCTCTTGGTGGGGAAATCGAGAGGGGCCGGGATCATGGAAAAGTGGCATCGCCGGTCTTCTCGCGGTAAGCCTGAAGCAAGGCGT
>JBBQPD010001204.1:0-1548 GCA_038331535.1 Gemmatales bacterium
GACTGGCGATAGGCGCTCGAGAGTAGAATGAGCCGGTGCAACTTTTTGACCGACCAACCTTGCTCGACGAAGGTAGCGGCGAGCCAATCGAGCAGTTCGGGATGCGTCGGCGGGTCGCCGCGCAGGCCGAAGTCGCTCGGCGTCCGCACCAGGCCGGCGCCGAAGTGGTGTTGCCAGACGCGGTTGGCCATGACGCGCGCCGTTAGCGGATTGTCCTTGTCGGCGATGGCCTGCGCCAGCTCCAAGCGGCCGCTGCCCTTGACGAACGGCTTCCGGCCCTCCCCCGCGACGACTTCGAGAAACTGGCGCGGTACCACCGGACCCTGGCTGCCGGGGTTGCCGCGGAGCAAAACGTGCGGCGTCCGCGGCGTCGGCATGTCGGTCAGGACCATCGCCCGCGGCGACAATCCCGAGTTGGTGACCTGCCACTGATCGACCTTCTTCTCCAGCCCTTTCAGCTCGTCGCGGAACTTGCGGTTTTTCGCATCGAGCTCGGCCTTATGGTCCTCTTTATACTTCGCCACCACCTCCAGGCGCTTGTTAAGCTCCTTTTCGTAGGTCAAATAGGCGTCATTCCGTTCCGGCTCGCCAAGCAGCGGCAGCTCCGCTGGTTCGACGCTGCTGGCGAAAACGCCGTAGAGCGAGTAGTAGTCCTTCGTGGGGATCGGGTCGAACTTGTGATCGTGACAGCGGGCGCACGCTACGGTCAGCCCTTGCAGGCCGCGCATGGTCACGTCGATACGGTCGTCGATGATGTCGTGCGTGTTATTGAGGAAGCGCCGGCCGAGCGTCAGAAAACCCATCGCTGCCAGCGGCTTCTTGTCCTCGCCGAGCGGCAACTGGTCCGCAGCCAGCTGGTGCAGGATGAACTGATCGTAGGGCAGGTCGTCGTTGAAGGCGCGAATGACGTAATCGCGATAAGTGTACGAATAGGGGTAGCGGCGTTCCTCGGTGAAGACATAGCCCTTGGTGTCGGCGTAGCGAGCGATGTCGAGCCAGTGCCGACCCCAGCGCTCGCCGTAGCGCGGCGATGCCAGCAGGGCATCGACCACGCTTTCGTAGGCGCGCGGCGAGGTGTCGGCGACGAACGCGTCCACTTCCTCCGGCGTCGGCGGCAGGCCGGTCAGATCGATGCTGAGGCGGCGGAAGAGCGTGCGCCGGTCGGCCTCCGGCGCCGGCGTGAAGCCTTGCGCTTCCAGCCGGGCCAGTACGAACGCATCGATCGGCGCCCGTCCCCAGGCCACGTTCTTGACAGCGGGAAGGGTTGGCTTCGTCACCGGGCGAAAGGACCAGTGGCTGGCCCGCACTGCGGCCACGGACGCCGGCGGCTCGGCCTGGAGGGGCAGGGGGAAGACAACCAGAAGGAGAACGAGCGCGGACCTCATTGCGACTCTCCTGGAGTCTTACACACGCACTCGAGAGGCGTGTCTTGTTTTGCATTTACCCCGAAGGGGTTGTATTCAATAGCCGGGGGTCGCCGCGCAGCGGCGCACCCCCGGCGAACGATCCGAATGCGGTCTGTGCGCCGAGGTGCGCCACACGGCCGCC
>JBBQPD010001205.1:0-1543 GCA_038331535.1 Gemmatales bacterium
GGGGTTTGGCGCAACCGCCCCTGGCGGGCCGCGGCTCGTCATGTTATTACGCCGCCTTGAGGCCGACCGCGCTGCGCAGCGCCTCGGCCTTGTCGGTCCGCTCCCAGGTGAACTCCGGCTCCTTGCGTCCGAAGTGGCCGTGACGAGCGGTCTTGCGATAGATCGGCCGGCGCAGGTCGAGCGTCTCGATGATGCCCGCCGGCGTCAGCTTGAAGTGCTGGCGAATCAGGTCAGAGATCATGCCGTCGGTAAGACCACCCTCGGCCGTGCCGAAGCTGCTCACCCAGATGTTGATCGGGTCGGGATAACCGATCGCGTAAGAAAGCTGCACCTCGCACTGGCGAGCCATCTTGGCCGCCACCACGTTTTTGGCGATGTAACGGGCCATGTAGGCAGCGGAGCGATCGACCTTGGTCGGATCCTTGCCGCTGAAGGCGCCGCCGCCGTGCCGGCCGCGTCCGCCATAGGTGTCCACGATAATCTTGCGACCGGTCAGACCGCAGTCGCCGTGCGGGCCGCCTTCGAGGAACAAGCCGGTCGGATTGATGTGGCACGAAATCGTGTCGCTGTCGAACTTCGCCTTCTCGCCCGGACGGACGCTGCGGAACTTGCCCTGGACCAGGGTCTTGTACTCGGTTTCGAGCGTCGGCCGGATCAGCTTGTCGATGATCTCTTCGCGGGCGCTGTCCTTGAAGGAGTCCTTGCCGTCGCGCTTGGCGATGACGCTCTCGTCATGCTGAGTGGAAAGGACGATGGTGTGGACACGGTTGGGGGTGCCGTCGGCGTTGTACTCGATGGTCACCTGGCTCTTCGCGTCGGGCCGCAGAAAGGCCAGTTCCTTCTTCTCGCGCAGCCGGGCATGCTTCTCGACGAGGCGATGGGCCAGGTAGATCGGCAGCGGCATGTAAGCCGGCGTCTCGTCGCAGGCGAAACCGAACATCATGCCCTGGTCGCCGGCGCCGCCGCCGTCCACGCCCTGGGAGATGTCGGGCGACTGCGAGTGCAGCTTGCAGATTACCTGGCAGGTATCGGCGGCGAAGCCGATGGTTGGGTCTTCGTAGCCGATCTCGCGGATGGTCTTGCGCACGACGCGATCGACGGTAGCCCGGCTCAGGTCGGCGCGTGTGGTGATCTCGCCGGCGACGACGCACAGGTCGGTCGTGACGAGCGTTTCGCAAGCGACCCGACTGGTGGGGTCGGTCCTCAGGCAGTGGTCGAGGATGGAGTCGCTGATCTGATCGGCCACTTTGTCGGGGTGGCCCATCGAGACAGATTCGCTGGTGAAAAGGTATCGGTCCGCGCTCACTGATTCGCTCTCCGAGAGGGAGGGTAATGGGTTGACGGCACGTCCCTGCACCGTTGCGGGGGATTATATGCAATCGCCCTCACTTGACGCAACCGCAAGAGCCGCGTCATTAAGGAGCCGCGCACGCAGTAAGCGGGCAGGAAGAGCCGCGCACGCAGTAAGCGGGCAGGAAGAGCCGCGCACGCAGTAAGCGGGCAGGAAGAGCCGCGCACGCAGTAAGCGGGCGCGCGGCCCGCT
>JBBQPD010001206.1:0-1541 GCA_038331535.1 Gemmatales bacterium
GCCCATCGGCGGCACATCAGGCCAAATTGAGCGGGTTGCGGCGACCGCCTCTTGGATCAGATCGGAGGAAAGGCCGGCGCCTTCGTTGCGAAAGAGGCTGTTGATCCAAGCGCCGGGCCAAGCGTGCCTAACGTATTCGGCGAAGGGCCATGACGTGACCCAGAGCGCGCGTCCGCATTCAGTGAGGAGGACGACGCAGCGACCGGGTGGGACGAACTGCGGCGAGCCGATTTTCTGCCGGTTGTAGTGCCGGTCAGCGAGCACGAGCGCTGCCGGATCGGCGCGATGGGAGAGACACCACCTCATGGCGCAATCCCTGGCCGCGAGAACGGAGAACGGGCGAAGCGGTCCACGAAGCGGTCCACGGCACACGGCGCGGCAAATACCGAGACACCCGGCATTTTAGCGAAAAACGCTTTGAAACGAATGGGATAATGGGTGGGCAACGGTGGTCGGAGTGGCAGGATTTGAACCTGCGACCCCCACGTCCCGAACGTGGTGCGCTACCAGACTGCGCTACACTCCGATGCCGCCGGCTTCACCGAGCGCGCGTCTTATAGCGGCGACCTCGCGGAGCCGCAAGCAGGGAAGCGGGCGGTGCAGGGAGCCCACGATCTGTCCGGTGGGCTCGTGCGATCGCGAACGGGCATGGCGAACGCTTTGCGTTGACCTTGCCAGGCTCCGCCGCTAGCTTTTCAGCGCCACCTTCCGGGAGGAGCGGACGCGGCGATGCCGAGACACGTGGCCTGCCTGACATTCGATTTCGATGTGTGGTCCGGCTGGACGGCGCGGAACATGATGACTCCGACGCCGGTGTCGCGCGGCGAGTTCGGGCTCGTCGGCGCGAAACGGATCCTGGCGCTGCTCGACAAGCACGGCGTCAAGGCGACCTGGTGCGTTCCGGGGGTGATCATCGAGTCCCATCCGCGGGCTTGCGAGGAGGTCGTGCGCGCCGGCCACGAGATCGTCCACCATGGCTATTCGCACGTGCCGCCGGCGAGCCTCTCGCCCGAGAAGGAGGAGGCGGAGCTTGTTCGCGCCCGCGAGTGCGTCAAGCGGCTGACCGGCCGCTATCCGCGGGGCTACCGCTCCTGCGCGTTCGACCTCAGCGCCGTCACGGTCGACCTGCTGCTGAAGCACGGTTTCGACTACGAGAGCAGCATGATGGCGGACGATTATACGCCCTATCACGTCCGCCAGGGGGATCGGCCGACGGTCGACGAGCCCTTCGTGTTCGGGACGGAGACCCGTCTCGTCGAGCTGCCGATCAGCTGGACGCTCGACGATTACCCGCATTTCGAGTTCGTCCGCACCAAGGACGCCATCCTGCCGGGCCTCATGAACGCCGACAACGTCCTGAAGAACTGGACCGACGACTTCCTCTACATGACGCGCAATCTCGAATGGGGCATCCTGACCTATACGTGCCATCCCTACGTCATCGGACGCGGCCACCGCATGATGATGCTGGAGAGCCTCGTCGAGCAATTGCGGGATATGGGCGCGGTCTTTCTGACCATGGAACAGGCCGTGGACGAGTT
>JBBQPD010001207.1:0-1531 GCA_038331535.1 Gemmatales bacterium
GAAGCTGTTCGTCGAGATGCTCAAGCCCGTCATCGCCCACGCGGAGAAAGAGGGCGTCCTGCTGCTGATCGAGCCGGAGCCGGGGCTGCTCGTCGAGACGGCCGACCAGTTCCTCGAACTGATGAAGCACCTCGATTCGCCCGCTGTCGGACTGAACTTCGACATCGGCCATTCGTTCTGCGTCAAGGACGATCCCGCGGCGACGATCCCGCGGCTGGCGAAGTACATCCGCCATTTCCACCTCGAAGACATCGCGGCGACGCGCGTCCATCACCACATGATCCCCGGCGACGGCGCCATCGACTTCAAGGCCACGATCGCGGCCATCCGCGGCATCGGCTACCAGGGTTGGGTGACGGTCGAGCTTTATCCGTTCATCGAAAACCCCGACGAGGCCGCGCGGCGCGCCTTCCAGTACGTCACTCCGCTGCTGGGCGCGTCATGACTCGCCTGCGGACCTACGCTCAACTTGTGCGGCTGCCGAACCTGCCAAGCGCCCTGGCCGATATCTGTCTCGGGGCGCTGGCGGCGGGTGCGCTGCCGCGGCACTGGCTGCCGTTCCTGCTTCTCCTGGCGGCGTCGGCGTGCCTCTACTGCGGCGGCATGGTCTGGAACGACTTCTTCGACGTGGAGCAGGATAAACGCGAACGACCCGACCGGCCTATCCCGTCAGGCCGCGTCAGCCGCGGGGAAGCAGGCCGGCTCGGCGCCGTGTTGCTCGCGGCCGGATTATTGTTCGCGCTGCTGGCTGGCATCGGGAGTCCGAGCAACTTCCTGCCGCCGCTTCTGGCCGGCGGTATCGCGGTCGCCATCTTCCTCTACGACGGTTGGCTCAAACGCACGCCGCTCGGCCCGGTGGCGATGGGCCTGTGCCGTTTTCTCAACGTGTTGATGGCGGTGTCGATTTCGGGAGCGCTGCTCTGGCCGAAGGGGGCGCACCTGGCGTTCGTGGTGGGCCTGTACATCGTCGGCGTGACCTGGTTCGCGCGCACGGAAGCGCGCGCCAGCAGCCAGTGGTCGCTCGGCGGCGCGTTCGGCGTCATGCTCTTCGCCCTCGCGTTGGCCGTGCCGCTGGCCCTGTACGTCGAAAAGGGCGATAGCTCGCCGCTGTTTCTCTATCTCCTCGTCGCACTCGGCGTGGCCGTCGGCATCCCGGTGTGTCAGGCGATTGCCGTGCCGACGCCGAATCGCGTTCAGGCCGGCGTGAAGCGTTCGCTGATGGCCCTGGTGCTGCTCGACGCGACGCTGGCGACGGCCCTCGTGGGAACCATCGGGCTGGTGATCTTGCTGTTAATGGCGCCGACGCTGTATTTGAACCGCAAACGCTGGTTATATGCGACGTGAGCAAAGGAGCCGCGCACACAGTAAGCGGGCCTGAGGAGCCGCGCACGCAGTAAGCGGGCCTGAGGAGCCGCGCACGCAGTAAGCGGGCCTGAGGAGCCGCGCACGCAGTAAGCGGGCCTGAGGAGCCGCGCATGCAGTAAGCGGGCCTGAGGAGCCGCGCACGCAGTAAGCGGGCCTGAGGAGCCGC
>JBBQPD010001208.1:0-1530 GCA_038331535.1 Gemmatales bacterium
CATTTCGGTTTGAATGCGCACGGTATTGAACTGCGAGTGGCCGAGATTCGTCGTGTCGGTCAGGAACGATTCCAGCTCTGCCGTCTGTTCCTTGCCGCCCACTTTTCCCACCGTGGCCAGGGCCGTGGCCCGGATGAAGGGTTGCATCTCCTTGTTCTTCGCGACCTTCAAAGCCCAGCCGACACACTCCTTCAGGTTGAAGTTCATCGCCAGATAAAGATTCTGGTGCATCAGGTTCGGATCGGTCCGCTGTTCCAGATACGTCACCAGCAGCTTGCGGGCGACCGGGTTGTTCTGCAAGCCCTCGCGCGCCTGCGGTTGTTGGAACAGTGTGTAGAGCGGGTAATGGGCCTGGGTGTTGAGTTGCAGGCGGGAATCGGTGGCGATGAAGAGCAGAGCCGTCACCTGGCCGAGCGTCACCGTCCCGCGCTGGCCGTTGGGGGTGAAGAGCGCTTGTTGTAGCTGTTGGCAGCGGGCGGCAAACTTCTCGGCCGCGGCTTTCGGATCCTTGTCCAGGGCGTCGAGCAGCGCCGTCTCGCTACAGCACATCTCCACGAACAACGGCTTGGCTGCGGGATCGTTCGCGGCCAGTTTGCTGAAGCGCGACCAGGCCGGTAACTTGAGGACGTGCTTTTCCTGGTGGTCTTCGAGAAAGGCGTCGAGCGCGACGGTCAGTTCGGAGCGCGTCGCGCGTTCCAGCAAAAGCTGGCACTGGCGGCGGACTTCGGCGTCATCTTCGGTCAAGCCCTGGCGCAAGGCCTCTTCGGCCGTTTTTCCCAGCTCGGTCAGACGCCGGATGGCTGCCTCGCGAACCTCAAATGATTCGTCGCTGAGCTGGCGAACCAGCTCGGTTGATTCTTTTGTTGGCGGTTTGACGAGGTCGGCTGCGGAGAGGATGGCGGGCGCCGCCACTAGCGCTATGCAAACGGAAAGGAAACTGGTTCGATTCATCATTCTACCTTCCGGGGAGAGAATAACTGCCGTCTGTTTATCCTACACACGGCAGTCAAGACCGGCACGGAAAAATCGACCGAATGCGGATCCGGACTTGACGATCTCGACGGGTGAAGCGGGCGGCATAGGTAATCACTACCGGGTTGTAGCGGTTGCGGCAGGCCTGTTGAGCCGCAACCGCCGAAACGGCCGGCATCCGCGCAAAACAAGATCGTCTGGAGCCACCATGAAAATTCGCCGCATGGGCCGCACCGGCCTGAAGGTGACGGAACTCTGTCTCGGCACAATGACGTTTGGCCATCAGTGCGACGAGGCGACGTCGTTCGCCATACTCGACCGCGCTGCCGACGCGGGCGTCAATTTCATTGACACGGCCGACGCCTACCCGGTGCCGCCGACGCCGGAGACGGCCGGCCGCACCGAGGAGATCATCGGCAAATGGCTGAACGGCAAGCGCGAGCGCTTCGTACTGGCGACCAAGTGCCGCATCCGCGTCGGCCACGGACCCAACGACGAAGGGCTATCGCGCAAGCACATCCTCAAGGCCGTCGAGGACAGCCTGCGCCGGCTGAAAAC
>JBBQPD010001209.1:0-1528 GCA_038331535.1 Gemmatales bacterium
GCTAAGCCGCAAGCGGCAAGACATGCCTGCGTGGAAAGGTTGCTGTTATTCCTCTCATCGACGTCAACTTATCGAGCGATCCAGCCGCGCCGCCCGGCGACGTGCTCGCCTTTCTTCGAGAGGCGGACCGCCGCATCGAGCGGTTCCGCAGCGAACATATGATCGCCGCCTTCGTCCCCAGCGATTTCGCGACGGTGTACGGCATCTTGCGAGCCTTGGCCGAGGCCGACGTCACGGCGGGCAACCTTTTCTGCGAATGGGGTAGCGGCTTCGGCGTCGTCACCTGTCTGGCGGCGATGCTCGACTTTGACGCCTGCGGTATCGAGATCGAGGCGGAACTGATCGACGCCGCCCGCGACCTCGCCGACGACTTCGACTTGCCCGTAGAGTTCATCCACGGCAGTTTCATCCCGGAGGGAAGCGAGGCAAAACTCGGCCTCGACGTCGGCGACGGCTTCTCCTGGCTGACTACGAACACCGACAGCACGCACAATGAGGTGGGACTGGGACCGGATGATTTCGATGTGATCTTCGCCTATCCCTGGCCTGACGAGGAAGAGGTGATCGAGGTGATGTTCGAGGAATACGCGCGGATCGGTGCGATCCTGGTGACTTATCACGGCGGCGAGGACGTGCGTCTGCGGCGGAAGGAACGACGTCCGTCCCGCCGGTCGAAACGCTGAACTCGGATTGTTGCATCCTCTGGTCATTCGTGCTAGGCTGCGTCCTCGTGATTTCAACCCGATAGACACCGCACGGAGACGACGGATGAGACACTGGCTGCTCGTGACGGCCTGCATGACCGGACTGGCCCTGACGGCATTGCTCGCCGCCGAGGCGACCTCGGCTGACAACGACAAGAAGACGCCCGATGTGCCGCCGCGCAAGGGAAAATCCGAGACGATCAAGCTCTTCGACGGCAAGACGCTCGACGGCTGGGAGGGATACGAAGACCTGTGGTCGGTCAAGGACGGCGTTATCGTCGCCAAGAATACCAAGCTGCTGAAGTTCAGCACCTACCTGCTGACGAAGAAGAACTACACCGACTTCCGCCTGGTCTTCTCGGCCAAGCTGGTCGAGTCCGAGATGCACTCGGGAGTCTCCTTCTGGGGCGAGGTTCGCCCGAGCGTCAGCAAGAACCCGGAGGAGGACCGGTCGAAGTACACCTACGCCGGTCATCTGGTGATGTTCCCGTCCGGCTGGGGCATGTACGACCTGTTCGGCCGCGAGGGTCGGCTCGGGGTCGATGGCGGCCCGGCGAAGAAGGTGGGCAAGCAACACGACTGGAACGACATCGAGATCCTGGCGCAGGGCAACCGCGTTCGCGTCGCGGCGAATGGGCATGCCGTGGTTGACTGGCGCGACCCGGAGCCGAAGCGCATCAAGGATGGCCCGATCGGCCTGCAGTTGCACTCCAACAAAGTGCCGCAAGAGATCCACTTCAAGGGGCTGGAACTGACGACCTTCCCCGAGGAAGATCGCTTGATTACGGTGAAAAAGGACAGCGACAAGTAACCGTCTCCTTTTT
>JBBQPD010001210.1:0-1526 GCA_038331535.1 Gemmatales bacterium
GGTGGAAATATGCCAAAGGATGGTTTGACTATATGGCACGTTGCCAGTATATGTTGCAGGAAGGGACGGAAGCTGGCTTCTTCACGCTGCTCGTCTCCCCGAAGGTTGAGCTGCCGAAGGATTCCCAGGTGCCGCGCGATATGGTGTTCGTGCTGGATACCTCAGGCTCGATGCGCGGCGTCAAGATGGAGCAGGCCCGCAACGGCCTCAAGTACCTGCTCAACAACCTCGGATCGAAGGACCGCTTCGCTCTGATCAACTTCGCCACTTCGGTCAACAAGTACCGCGACCAGCTGCTCGACGCCGACAAGGAGCAGCTGACTCAGGCCCGCAAGTGGGTCGAAGGGCTGGAAGCCACCGGCGGCACCGCGATCAACGACGCCCTGCTGACGGCCCTGGAGTATCGCAGCAAGGACGAGGGCCGTTCCTTCAACGTCGTCTTCTTCACCGACGGCCAGCCGACCATCGGCGAGACCGACGTCGAGAAGATCCTCAAGAACACCTTCGCCAAGAACACGAGCAACACGCGCATCTTCACCTTCGGCGTTGGCGACGACGTCAACGCCACCATGCTCGACAAGCTGGCCGACGGCACGCGTGCCCTGGCGACCTACGTCCGTCCGGCCGAGGACATCGAGGCGAAGGTGAGTGGCCTGTGCTCGAAGATCAGCAACCCGGTGCTGACCGACCTGAAGGTCGTGACCACCGGCGACGTCAGCCTGTCGGACGTCTACCCGCAAGCATTGCCCGACCTGTTCCACGGCGGCCAGATCGTCGTGCTTGGCCGTTACAACGGCAAGGGACCGTCGGCCATCCGCCTGACCGGCAAGGTCGGCATGGAGACGAAGGAGTTCGTTTACGAGCTGACGTTCCCGGACAAGACCAAGGATGAGCGCGAGTTCGTCGAACATTTGTGGGCGCGGCGCAAGGTCGGCTACCTGCTCGACCAGATTCGGGCCAACGGCGAGAAGCCGGAGTTGAAGGACGAGGTCGTCACCCTGGCCAAGCGCTACGGTATCACCACTCCCTACACTTCCTGGCTCATCGTGCCGGACGGCGTGGTGCCGGTGGTCGGACCGGGCGGTCCGCGTCCGCGTCCGGTGGCCTTTGGGGCGCCAGGTCTGATGCGCGGCGAAGGCAAGGAGGCGATGCCGGTCGTCGAGTTCGCGAAACAGAACCAGGCCAAGCCAGGCGATCTGGCGAATAGCCGCGGCGGTTACGAGGACCGCGACCTGGCCAAGGACGACGCCAAGGGTGAAAAGGGCGGAGCCAAGGACAAGAAGGCCGCCTACGATGAGGCCGCACGCAAGTTCCGCGAGAAGAAGTCCGAGGACGTGCAAGCCGGCAAGCTCGGCGTGGACCTCTCCATCTTGACCGCGAACCTTCGCAATCAATCGCGTGTCGAGATGACAGCGAATCGCCAGGTGCAGGGTCGCAACGTCATGGAACTGGGCGGCGTCTGGATTGACGAGGGCTTCGACCCGAAGATGAAGGTCGTCACTGTCAAGGCCCAGAGCGACGCTTAC
>JBBQPD010001211.1:0-1522 GCA_038331535.1 Gemmatales bacterium
AGGATGACTGATGAGCCGACGCCGAGCGCGGAGGCCCGGGTGATGAATTCACGGCGCGTCACCGATCCGGCTTTGAGATCTTCGTAGAGGCTCCAGAAGGGGCCCTGTGCTTTAACCATTTCGAACTGCTCCTTTTTCCAGCGAAAGACGAACGAAGCGGAGGTCGCTGAATTCGATCGCCCGGCCCGTGTGGGCCGGGCGATCGTCGCAAAGGGTCTTTACGAGGCCGGGGTCACGGTGAACTTGGCGATCATCCCTTCGGCCGCGTGCGGCACGCCGTCCGGCCCGTTGAAGAAGCACGCGAGCGTGTATTCGCCCGCCAGCAGCCCCTCGACGAGCAGATCGGCCTCCGTGCCGGCGGGGACGGTGACCGCGCCGATGAAGTTGATGTCGGAGTTCTTGATCGTGCCGTCGAACAGCCCCTTCGGGTCCGCGCCGGCCGGCAGCTGAAGAATCACGAGTTGGTGATCCTCGGCGCCCTCGCCGAGATTGCGGGCATGGAAGTCGAGCGCCGGTGAAATGACGTGGCTGTCGGAGGCTGGGATCAGCGTGTAGACCATTTTGCCGGTCTTGGCGTCCTTGGCTCCCGCCAGATCGACGCCGACGACGGCCGTGTTGAGATCGGTGACCGGGGTGAGCGTCGTGACCGCGTCGATCTTCCAGTAATCGCCGTCCTTGACCAGGTTCCAGTGCTCGGAAACGACCTGGTATTTGCTCTGCTGGTAGTTGGTGTCGATGCCGGCCGAGCCGTCCGCATAGGTGACCGGATTCGACGTCTTGAAATTGGCGAACGACTGGCCCTGCTGCTCGAGACCCGCGACCGCGTCGTATGGGTTGGTGACGCCGAGGAGCGTCTGGAGTAGATTCGGAGTGAGCAGCGCGACGAAGCCTTTGTAATCTCCGGCGTTCGCGCAATTGGCGACATTTGTCGCGGCGGCGGCGATCTCATCGCCCGTGGCGGCGTCGGCGGGCGTGCCCGCCGCGGCCTCGGCCGGGGCCGGCGTGGCGGCCTCGGGAGTCGACATGTTCATGCCGTCAGGGGCAGCGGCCGGGGTGGCGTTGGCCGCGGTGGCGTTGGCCGCGGTCGGCGAGCCTGGGGGCAGGGCTGGGGCGTCGCACGAGGGAGCGGGCGTCGACGCGGGCGTCGCGTCTTGAGCCAGGGCCGAAGAACCGGCTCCGAGGCTGAGCGACAAAACCGCGGCAAGCGTGCACGCGGTTCGTTTGAGACGCCCAGCAAATGGCAAACGCTGGTCTGAATAATCCGACATCAAGTCGTTCCTCCTCCTTGAGTCAAGGACGATGCTTCCAAACGCGTTATAGTTTCCGCCCGGCGAGTGTACTACACGAACAGTTAGGACAACGACGGCAAACCGGCTCGATCCTAACCAAAATGCGCTGTGCGGAGCGCCGGATTGTCGATGCTCGAGCCGCCAAGATTCTCGTGCCCCCGCTCCCATGCACGGGGAGGGCCACCGTCGTCTCGCGCTCCCGTGCGCTGGGGGGACTGTTCGTCGTCTCCCTC
>JBBQPD010001212.1:0-1522 GCA_038331535.1 Gemmatales bacterium
AGCGGATTCTCTCTCAGATTTCCAAACGGCGGACGCGATCCCATTACGCTCCCACCGCCGAGCAACTGCCGCAGCGGCGGGAGCAGATTCAGCGGGAAATTGACGCGACCGACCGGCAGATCGACCAGCTCGTTTACCAGCTCTACGGCCTGACCGGCGAGGAAATCCGCATCGTCGAGGACGCGACGGCATGAACGCACGAAAACTACTGTCCCAAGTGTTGGCCAGTTCGGCGAACGTGCGCTTCGGCGACATGCAGCGCCTGGTGGAGGCGTTTGGGTTTCGCCTGTTGCGCGTCAGCGGGAGCCATCACATCTACGGGCGGACGGGTCTTATCGAACAGGTCAACCTTCAGAACGTCGCCGGCCAGGCCAAGCCGTACCCAATTCGGCAGTTCTTGAAGCTGGTGGAGCGGTATAATCTGCAACTCGGAAACGAACATGACCGACTACCACATCAACATTTTTTTCAGCCAGGAAGACGGCGGATACATCGCCGATCTGCCCGATCTGGAGGCCTGCTCGGCGTTCGGGTCGTCCCCCGCCGAGGCGCTGGCCGAATTGCAGGTCGCGAGGGCGGCGTGGATCGAGGCGGCCCGCGCCGAGGGAAGGCCGGTCCCGCCGCCCCGCTATCGCCCCGCCATTTATCAGTCCCAAGCGGGTTAACCCTCGTTCTCCCATGTTGACATGCCGGCTCCATGCTCTCGTTCCACAAGCGCAATCTGACTGAGATGTCATGCAGCCTGCGAAGCCACGGCTGGGATGGCCGTGAGAGAATCGTCCCCCGACGGCGCCTCCACCGCCATGTTGGAGGCCACGGGTTTTCCGAAATCCGGAAAGCCGTCGTCGCGCCAGGTGAACCGCTGCGCCCGCACCTCGCGCGACCAGCAGTCCCACCGGTAGCGCTTGGAGTGATACAGCATCCAGTCTTCCGTCCCATCCGGCGACTGCGTGAAGCAGCAATGGCCGACGCCAAACACGTCGCGGGTCGAATCGAAGACCGGCGCGTGGTGCTTTTTCCAGTTCCGCGCGTCCATCGGGTCGGCCTGCTCGTCCACGTAGAGCAGGCCGAGCTTGTAGGTCGGCTGCCAGGAGCCGCTGCAGGAATACACGAGGAACAGCTTGCCGTTGCGGCGGAGGACCTGCGGCCCTTCGTGGAGGCCGCGCTCCTGCTGGCGCTCGCCGACGCGCTCCCAGGGGTGGCAGTTGTTGGGACACAGCCGGACGCGGTTGCCATCGACCGTGCAGGGGTCGGACATGGTGGCGATGTACAGGTGCTGAATGTCGCGGTGGTCTTCCCAGCCGGACCAGAGGAAGTAGAGCCGGCCGCGAAGCGCGAAGACGGTGCCGTCGATGGCCCAGCGGTTGTCGCGGCCGGCGTTCACGTCGTCGCCGGTGTAGAGCGGGCCGGCGTCTTCGTAGGGCCCCTGCGGGTCGTCCGACGCGGCGCGGAGGACGCCCATGCGGTGGTTGGCGTTGCGGCCGTCGGAGGCGGCGTAGTAGATGTGCCAGCGTCCGGCGAC
>JBBQPD010001213.1:0-1519 GCA_038331535.1 Gemmatales bacterium
TCTTCCTTCGTGGTGCCGGGTTCGAGACCGAAGAAGGTGTACGGAAAATTGTTGCCCAGCGCGTTCAACTGAGGTGGAAAGTAGTAGGACTCCGGTTTACCCTGTTGTCCTACCTTCGCGGCCTGGGCGTTGCTCTGATGCATGTGATGCGGGATCGGCCCAAAATTGTCGAAAAACTTGCTGTACACCGGCCAGCGCTGATACTTCTCCCAGATCGCCGGCCCAACCAGGCGCTGCCCCTCTTGCTCAACCGCTTCCTTGAGCGTGAAGGTTTTCTTACCCTCCTGAACGACGTAACTGAATCCCTCGTCGGGGACGCGGTTCTCGTTGGCGGCGGGCGTCGTCGAGGCGAACCAGCGTTCGTCGATGCCGCCGCGGTGGGCGCCGTAGGCGTAAATGTCCTGCGGGGCAAGCTTGATGCGCCGCCCCGGCATCAGGAACGAACGCGGCACCCAGGTCGGCGCCAGGCGCAACAACCCGTCGTTGGCCTCGATGGCGCGTCGCACGGAGGCCGCGTCGGCGCTGTGAGTCGCTGCCTTCCCGGTCGTCTTAGCTGGTGAAGAACTCTTTTTGGCCATGCTGGATCGAACTCCTTCAACAAGAGGCAGCCGGTCGCCCAAAACACTCCAGAGCATCCCGCCCCGCCATCTTCCGAGGCTGGCTTATAGCCCCCAAACGCGCAGCGAGCAAGGAGAAACTGCCTCCCGCCCCAACCCTCCCGGACGGAAACGGGATGCAGACGGCAAAGAATGGATAAGCAAAAGCGAACAACCTCTTGACGAGCATCGTCTGTAGAGGTATCCGACCTTCGTCCTGTTACGGAATCGAAAGGATCCCCTATGTCCGCCGCGCTCGATCTGAACGGGACGTACCGGCCCGGCTTGATCCTGGCCCACGCCGACTCGAAGTACTCGGCGACCGTGAGCCGCGCCTTCCGCCGCAACCAGTGGCAGGTCTTTTCCGCCCGCGACGCCGATGAGGTGCGCCTGCTGGCGCGTCAGCACAACCCGGAACTCGTCGTCCTCGCTACCGACCTCGCCGGCGAGAGCGGCTGGTTGACCTGCGACAAGCTGCGAACCGAACATCCCGGCCTCAAGGTCGTTCTCGTCGCCGACGAGCCGACGACCTACCTGGAGCGTTTCGCGCATTTCGTCGGTGCCACCGCCCTGGTCAGTGTCCACAGCGCGCCGGCCGCCTTGCTCGATCTCGTGAGGCAGCCTGCGTCCGTCTGAATCGCCGCTTGCGGCTTAGCGGGAGCGGCCGCTAAGCCGCAAGCGGGTTACTCCACCTCGAAGATACATTCCACCTCGACCGCGGTGTTGGCCGGCAGCGAGCCCATGCCGACGGCGCTCCGGGCGCCGACGCCCGCGTCCTCTCCGAACACCTCCGCCATCAATTCCGAGAAGCCGTTGATGACGACCGGCTGGTCCTTGTAGTCCGGCGTGGCGTTGACCATGCCGAGTGTTTTGACGAGTCGCTTCACTTTATTGAGCGAACCGAGGGCAGCCTTGACGGTGCC
>JBBQPD010001214.1:0-1506 GCA_038331535.1 Gemmatales bacterium
GAATTGATCGTGGAAGATAAATAGCGTCAACGTCTCAACTGCGCGGCTGCCTCAACCTAGTAACGAGCCGCGACCGTCAGGGAGCGTGGGGAACGCTCCCTGACGGTCGCGGCTCGTAAAACCCCTCGTACAGACGCGGACCCCATTTGCGATCTCTATTGTAGATAATAGACGGCGTGGCATTTCCTTCTGGCCTCGCCAACGTTCTTACGGTAGGCTTGCCATTAGCTCCGTCGTTGTTTGGGGAGGTCTGTCATGCTGTCAATCCTGGGAAACGCGCATCGGTTCTGCGATCGCCTGTCGCGGCGGAGCTTTCTGCAAATCGGCGGTTTGGGTCTGGGTGGATTCTCGTTGCCGCAGCTGCTGCGCGCGGAGGCGCAGGCCGGCATCAAGAGTTCTAACAAGGCCGTCATCATGGTCTTTCTGTCCGGCGGACCGCCGCACCAGGACATGGTCGATCTCAAGCCGGACGCGCCGACCGAAATCCGCGGCGAGTTCAAGCCCATCGCCACCAGCGTCCCCGGCATCCAGGTCTGCGAGCATTTGCCCGGCATCGCTCGCATGATGGACCGATTGACGATCGTCCGCTCGCTGGTCGGCAGCGAGGGGCACCACTCGGCGTTTCAGTGCATGCACGGCCGCACGCAGCAGCGCCAGCCGGGCGGCGGCTGGCCGTCGCTCGGCAGCACGGTCAGCAAGCTGCAAGGGCCGACGCGCGCCGACGTGCCGCCGTTCGTCGGCCTGTCGCCGAAGATGACGACGAGCACCTGGGCCAACGTCGGCGAGCCGGGTTTTCTCGGCCGTAAGCACGGCGCGTTCAAACCCAACGCCGACGGTATGGGCGGCATGGTCCTCAAGGGCTTGACCCTGGATCAGCTCGGCCAGCGCCGGGAATTGCTCACCGGTTTCGACAGCCTGCGCCGCGAGCTGGACGCCGGCGGCAATCTCTCCGGCGCCGACGAATACACGCGGCAGGCGTTCGACATCCTGTCTTCGAGCCGATTGGCCGACGCGCTGGACCTGGAACGCGAGCCATCGCGCGTCCGCGATTGGTACGGCCGAGGCGATCCCAAGCCCGCAGGCTACGGCGACGCCGGCCCGCTGATGAACGACTACCTGCTCGCCGCCCGCCGGTTGGTGGAGGCGGGCGTGCGCGTGGTGACGCTGGCTTACGGCCGCTGGGACTGGCACGGCAAGCCGCACGGCACCACGTTCGAGAACGCCCGCCATCACTTGCCGGTGCTGGACCAGGGCTTGTGCGCTCTGGTGGAAGACCTACGGGCGCGCGGCCTGGACAAAGACGTGACGGTACTGGTCTGGGGCGAGTTCGGGCGCACGCCGCGCATCAACAAGGAAGGCGGCCGCGACCACTGGCCGCAGGTCGGTTGCGCCATGCTGGCGGGCGGCGGCATGAAGATATTTCGGGGCGTTCTTCACGTTTCTGCATGTCGTCTCGGGCATCACGTGGATCGGTCTTCTCTATTATTTCAACCTGGTGCAAATCCC
>JBBQPD010001215.1:0-1504 GCA_038331535.1 Gemmatales bacterium
GGCGACTTCTAAACAACCCCCTCCGCCTCCTGTGTGGGGGCTTTGGTCATCCGAGCCCAAAACGGCACCAAACGGGCCGCGGCTGGTAGAAAACAACCCCTTCCGCGACCGTTAGGGAGCGTTGGCGATACGCTGCGAAAAACGCTCCCTAACGGTCGCGGCTCGTAGAAAACAACCCCTTCCGGGACAGACTCTAACTGTTCAGTACGGAGTACTGAATACTCAGTACTCCTCGGAGTTGGCCGGATCGGTCAGGCCCGATAAAACACAAAGAGCGGCCTTCGCCATTCCGTCCTCCTTCCCCTTTCGGAGAGAACGCCATGAAAGCCACGGACGTGCTTCAGTCTACCCTTACCTCGACGCAGTTCATCTTCACGACGTATCTGAACGACCTGACCGACGGCGAGTTGCTGATCCGACCGGTGCCGGAAGCGAACCATATCGCCTGGCAGGTCGGCCACCTGATCAACGCCGAAGTGCAACTGGGCGCCCCGGTGCCTGGCGTCAAGTATCCGGAGCTGCCGGCCGGCTTCGCCGAGCAGCATTCCAAGGAAACGTCGAGCCAGACCGACGCCAAGGGATTCCTGACAAAAGCGGAGTATCTCGACCTCTTCGGCAAGGTTCGCGGGGCGACGGCCGCCGCCGTCGCCGCCATGTCGGACGCCGACCTCGACAAACCGAACAGCGGCCGCATGGCTCAATTCGCGCCCACGATCGGAGCGCTCGTGGTACTGATCGCGAACCACACGTTAATGCACGGCGGCCAGTTCGCCGTCCTGCGCCGCAAGCTCGGCAAGCCCATCGTGATGTGAGAGATTGAATCTCGTTAATCGTTTCGCGCGACTCGGTCGCGCGAAACGGAGGCCGCGGGAGGCTCTGATGTCCACGCCGCCCGAATACAACATGACCGGCCTCGATTACAGCCAGCGCAGCCATCTCCGCGCCGACGTGCCGCCGTTGCTCGACGTTCACGCCCACGTCATGCTCACCAAGCCGCCGGACGCCCCGGAAGGCACGCCCGGCGACCTCGCCCAGGCCGAGACGATGCTCGACGTGGCCCGCGACTTCGGCGTCGCGCGCATCTACAGCATGTGTCCGGTCGAGGACATTCCGCCGCTGCGGGCGCGCTTCGGCGCCCGGCTCGGATTCAACGGCAGCATCGCCAAAAAGCTGGACGAGCCGGAGGAGGTCGCCATCCGGCTGCTGGAGCGCTTTCTGGAACAGGGCGTCGAGATGATCAAGTTCTGGTCGGCGCCGCGCGGGCGGGACCGCGGTTTGTTTGTGGACGCCCCCTGGCGCATCGACGCCGCCCACCGCGCCCGTGCCGCTGGCGTGCGCATCATCATGGTTCATGTGGCCGATCCCGACCGCTGGTTCCGCACCGCCTACACCGACACCGTCAAGTTCGGCACGAAGGCGGACCAGTACGTTCCCTTCCGCCGCATGCTGGAGGAGTTCCCCGACGTGACGTGGATCGGCGCCCACATGGGCGGCGACCCGGAAC
>JBBQPD010001216.1:0-1501 GCA_038331535.1 Gemmatales bacterium
CAAGGACGCGGACGGCTTCAATCGGCTGTTCCTCAATAACAAGCCGCTCTTCCAGTATGGCCCCCTCGATCAGGGCTGGTGGCCCGATGGGCTCTACACCGCGCCGACCGACGAGGCCCTCAAGTACGATCTGGAAGTAACGAAGAAGCTCGGCTTCAACATGATCCGCAAGCACGTCAAGGTCGAGCCGGCGCGCTGGTATCATCACTGCGACCAGTTGGGCATTCTTGTCTGGCAGGACATGCCCTCCGGCGACCGCTCCATCGGCGGCAACGATCCCGATATCAAGCGCTCGACTGAATCGGCCGAGAACTTCCGACGCGAGTGGAAGAGCATTATCGACGCCCTTTCCAACCATCCCTGCATCGTCGTCTGGGTGCCGTTCAACGAGGGCTGGGGACAGTTCGATACCAACGAAGTCCTCAACTGGACGATGAAGTACGATCCGTCACGTCTGGTCGATGGCCCCAGCGGCTGGACGGACCGCGGCGGCGGACACATGCACGACATGCACAACTACCCCGCCCCCAACATGCCGAAGCCGGGGGCGAAGCGGGCCGTCGTCCTCGGCGAGTTCGGGGGACTTGGGCTGCCGCTCGCGGACCATCTCTGGCAGAAGAAGGACAACTGGGGCTACCGGACCTTCAAGACGCGCGACGAGTTGCAGGCCAACTACGAACTGCTCGTCGAGCGCCTGCATCCCCTGATCGGCAAGGGCCTGGCCGCCGCCGTCTACACGCAGACAACCGACGTCGAGGGCGAGGTCAACGGCCTGATGACCTACGACCGCGCCCTCATCAAGGTCGATGCCGGCAAGCTGGCCAGGCTCCATCGCAAGCTCTATCTGCCGCCGCCGATCACTGTCCGCACCGTCCTCGTGCCGACCAGCGAGGAGAAGGGGCAGACGTGGCGCTATGTGACGAAGGAGCCGGGCAAGGAGTGGACGGCGGGGGACTTCGACGACGCGTCGTGGAGCAAGGGAGAGGGCGGCTTCGGCACGAAAGGAACGCCCGGCGCGATCGTGCGGACGACGTGGGACGGCAAGGACGTCTGGATGCGGCGGACGTTCGAGTTGAAGGACGTGAACTTCGCGGGCTTGCGGCTGCGTCTGCATCACGACGAGGACGTCGAGGTGTACGTCAACGGCAAGCGGATCGCCGCGCTCGCGGACTTCTCGTCGGACTACTTCGAGTTCTCGCTGAGCGAAGAGGCGAGGAAGGCATTCCGGTCGGGAGCGAACACGCTGGCGGTCCACTGCAAGCAGACGACGGGAGGACAGTACATCGACGTCGGCTTTGTGGATGTGGCCGAGAAGCCGCGGCCGGAGAAGTGAGAGAGAATGCTTGCGGCGCTGGTTTGCAAGCGCCGCAAGTGGAAAGTGGGCGATTGAAGAGCATTTGTACGACGGCGCTCCCTGCAGCCGAAGTCGCCAGACTTCGGGTCAGCTCAGCAACCGAAGTCTGGCGACTTCGGCTACGTCGCGGAGGTCGTAGCGCTGTAG